>CAXNFT010000092.1:0-9172 GCA_964201255.1 Rhodoferax sp. | reverse complement strand
CTTCTCGGGGTGATCGCGCAGGGCCCGCGGCTTGTTGAACACGCGTGCGCCCTCGCGCTCCGCCTGCTCCAGCAGGTGGGTGGCATAGAAGTACTCGCTGTCAAACGGCGGGTCCTTGCGCATGACCACGGCATCAAACGCCTTGAGCGCCTGGGGTCGCTCGTCGGGGGCCTGCTGCGCTGCGCGGTACCAATGCACCGGGTCACCGGTGAGGGTGATGTCGCGCACATAGGCCGTCACTGGGCCACCACGCTGCCACATCAGATCACGCACCTCACACACGCTGATGGCATAGCCACAGCGCTGGGCCTCGCGCATCATGGCAAAAGTGGTGTCCTTGTAGATCGCGAAGGAATCCAGGGGGTCAGCAACAAAAAGGAGATTCATTGGGTTCAGGGGCGGTTACGCCCGTACTGTTGCACAAAAAGCGTGAGCGCGCCGGCCAGCACCCCCCAGAAGGCAGCGCCAACGCCGGCAATCACAACGCCGCTGAGGGTGACCAAAAAGGTGACCAACGCGGCCTCACGGTGTGCTTCCTCGCGCAGGGCGACATGCAGCGCACTGCCAATGGTGCCCAGGAGCGCCAGCCCGGCAATCGCCGCAACCAGTTCTTTGGGGAAGGCGGTGAGTACAGCGACGACCGTGGCACCAAATAACCCGATCAACACATAAATAGCGCCACAGACCACGGCGGCGGTGTAGCGCCGTTGCGGGTCCGGGTGGGACTCCCGGCCCATGCAAATGGCAGCGGTAATCGCACTCAGATTCAAGGCAAACGCCCCAAACGGCGCCAGCAGCAAGGTGGCCACGCCCGTCAAGGTGAGGATTTTGGAAATCGGGATGCCACTGCCCGGCGCCGCACCCGGCGCCTGGCCGAAACCTGCCGCTTGTATGGCCGCCACACCGGGCAGGTTTTGCGAGGCCATGGTCACCACAAACAGCGGCAGAGCAAGGCTGACGGCCGCCTCCAGCGTAAACACGGGCGCTACAAACACCGGCACTGTCAAGGAAAAATCGACTCTAGCCCCCGTGAATCCTTGGGTTATAGCTACAAATACTATAGCAATCAGCAAGGTCAGCGGTACCGCGTAGCGTGGCAGCACCCGTTTACCGACCACGTAAGAGGCCAACATCACCAGCACCAGCGGCAGGGCTGTTTGCGCCGCCAAAAAGCCCTGCAGGCCAAACCGGGTGAGCACACCAGCGAGCAGGCCCGAAGCGATAGCCAGCGGCAAGTGGTTCATGATTCGCTCAAACCAGCCCGTCACGCCGAACAGGGTGATGAGCGCGGCGCAAACCATGAAGGCGCCCACCGCATCCGCCATGGAATAGCCACCTGCCAGACCGGCAGTGGCGAGCACGGCTGCGCCCGGCGTGCTCCAGGCCACCATCACCGGCTTGCGCAGCCACAGCGAAGGCACCAAGCTGCACAAACCCATGCTCAGGCCCAGCGCCCACATCCAGGAGCTGATCTGCGCCGGCGTGGCATCAAACGCCTGTGCCGCCTGGAACACAATCGCCACCGAACTGGTAAACCCCACCAAGACCGCGACAAAGCCAGCACTGGCGGTGGACAGACTCAGGTCCCGCAAAAAACGCATCAATGGCGCCTAGATTTCGATCTTGGAGCCAAGCTCCACCACCGAGTTGTTCGGCAGCTTCAAAAAGTCCGCGGCGGCACTGGCATTGCGGTGCATCTGAGCAAACAGCTTTTCGCGCCACTGCGCCATACCACCGCCAATGGTGGGGATGACGGTGTCGCGCGACAGGAAATAGCTGGTGGTCATGTCGTCGAGCTCGCAGCCCCGCCCCTTGAGCTGTTGCAGCGCCTTGGGCAGGTCGGGATCATTTTTGAAACCATAGTGCACCACCACCCGCCAGCAATCATGCCCCAGCGACTCGATCTCGATCCGCTTGTCCATGCCAATCCACGGCACCTCGTGGTTGCGCACAGTCACAAACAAGTTGTTCTGGTGAAGCACCTTGTTGTGCTTGAGGTTGTGCAGCATGGCATTGGGCACCATGCCCGGCTCTGCCGTCAGGAACACGGCTGTGCCTTCGACTCGTACCGGTGGGCTGACAAAAACAGCCTCCAGAAAGCCGGGCAGATCGATCGCGTCATTGCGCAGGCTGGCATTGAGCAAGCGTCGACCGTCGTGCCAGGTCATCATCAGGGTGAAAATGGCGCCGCCAATCAGCAGCGGGAACCAGCCGCCATCGAACAGCTTGAACATGTTGGAGGCCCAAAAGGCCAGGTCCACCACAAAGAAAAAACCAGTCGCGGCGAGGCACAGGGTCAACGGGTAGTTCCAGCGGTAGCGAATGACGTAGAAGGTCAGAATCGTGGTGATCAGCATGTCAGTACAGACCGCAATGCCGTAAGCCGCCGCCAGGTTGCTCGACGACTTGAACAGCACCACCGCCAGCACAATGGCCACGAACAGGCCCCAGTTGACAAAGGGCAAGTAAATTTGACCAGTCTCCTTGACGCTGGTGTGCTGCACTTGCAGACGCGGTAGGTAACCCAGCTGGATCACCTGCTTGGTGACCGAAAACGCGCCAGAGATGAGCGCCTGCGAGGCAATCACCGTGGCCATGGTGGCCAGCACCACCAGCGGCACCAGAGCCCAGTCAGGCGCCATCAGGAAAAACGGGTTCTTGACCGCCTCAGGGTTCTTGAGCAGTAGCGCGCCCTGGCCAAAATAGTTCAGTGTCAGTGCCGGCATGACAACCGCAAACCAGGCGACCCGAATCGGCTTCTTGCCAAAATGGCCCATGTCGGCGTATAGCGCCTCGCCGCCGGTCACGCACAGCACCACGGCGCCCAGGATGATGAAGGTGATGCCGGGGTTGTGCCACATGAACCCCAACGCGTAATGCGGGCTGATGGCCCACAAAATGGCCGGGTTGGACAGAATATGGACCAAGCCCAGCAGCGATATACAGGCAAACCAAACCAGCGTGATCGGACCAAAAAACTTCCCAATGCCGGCGGTGCCGCGTTTTTGCACCGCAAACAGGCCAAACAGGATGATCAGGGTCAGCGGCATCACATAGCGCTTGAAGGCAGGCGACACCACCTCCAGACCTTCCACTGCTGACAGCACCGAAATAGCGGGGGTAATAACGCCGTCGCCGTAAAACAGGCAGGTGCCAAAGATGCCAACCACCAACAACACCCGTCGCAGCCGGGGCTTGTCTTTGACCGACTGTGAGGCCAAAGCCAGCATGGCGACCAAGCCCCCCTCGCCATTGTTGTCAGCACGCAGCACCAGAACAACATACTTAAGCGACACGATGACGGTCAGCGTCCAAAAGAAGATCGACAGAATGCCGTAGACGTTGTCAGGGGTGAAGGGCACGTGTCCTGATCCGAACACCTCTTTGACTGCGTACAGCACACTGGTGCCGATGTCGCCATAAACCACGCCGATAGCGCTCAGCGTGAGTGCGGTGAGAGACGATTTGGATGCTGACACATATTGACCCCGGCTCACTAGTCAGCCGGGGGTCCGTTCCATGGAGGACCGCCATTGTGCGCCTCTTGCCTGGAACTGCAAGCACCCAGGTCGACCGACCACTGGTTCAACGCTGTATTTGTTGCAATGCAGCAACTGATCGGCCGCTTTGGCGGGAATACCAGCCTCAGGCGTAGCTCTCGGCCTCTGGGTCTGTGGCTTCGAGCTCATAGCTGGCGGCCAGCATCGCCGCCCTGGCCACCACACCGTACATGTAAAACCGGTTAGGTGCACTGGCTCCGGGTTTAACGCCGGGTTGCGGCAAATGGGTGCTTTGCTCAAAGGCCAGCGGCACAAAGCTAGCGCCCGGTGCGCACAGGTCTTCGTCCTCGCCCCGGTCGGCGTGGATACGGTAAAACCCGCCCACCACGTAACGGTCCATCATATAAACCACGGGTTCCGCCACTGCGTCATTGATGCGTTCCCGGGTCACGACCCCCTCTTGCACCAGCATGTCCTGAGGACCAGCGCCGGGCGCAGCACGCTCCAGCGTCTGCGCCACCTCGGCCACGCTGCGAGCATCCCGCACCGTCACGATGCCCATGCCGCGGCTGCCGTCGTCGGCTTTGACCACCACATACGGCTTTTCCTTGATCCCGTATTCTTTGTACTTGCGCTTGACCTTGGTCAGCAGCGCGTCGACCTGGCCGGCCAGGCTGTCGCGCCCGGCTGGCGTACTCAAATCCACCGCGCCACCGCGATCAAACATCGGGTTGATCAACCACGGGTCAACACCAAGCAATTTACCGAGCCGCTTGGCAACTTCTTCATAACTCTTGAAATGGGTGCTTTTGCGCCGTGTGGCCCAAGCCGCGTGCAAGGGCGGCAGCAGATACTGCTCGTGAATCTCCTCCAGGATGCCAGGCACACCGGCGCTGAGGTCTGTGTTGAGCAAGATGGTGCAGGGGTCAAAGTCTTTGACACCCAGCCGCCGTTTGCCGCGAATCACAGGCTCGAGCGTGACCGTATCGCCATTGGGCAGCTCAATTGTGGTGGTTTTGGTAATACTCGGGTCAATCGAGCCTATGCGCACATTCAGCCCGGCCATGTGAAACATCTGCCGCAAGCGCACCAGATTGGCCAAGTAAAAGGTGCTTCGCAACTGGTTCTCCGGAATAACCAGCAGGTTACGCGCTTCCGGACATATTTTTTCAATGGCCGCCATGGCCGCCTGCACCGCCAGCGGCAGCATCTCAGGCGTGAGGTTGTTCCAGCCGCCCGGAAACAGGTTGGTGTCGACCGGGGCCAGTTTGAAGCCAGCGTTGCGCAAATCAACTGCGCTGTAGAAGGGCGGCGTGTGCTCCATCCACTCCAGGCGAAACCAGCGCTCTATGGCAGGCATCGAATCCAGCACGCGTTGCTCAAGCTCATTAATGGGGCCGGTCAGGGCAGTAACCAGGTGCGGAACCATGGTGGTCTTTCTCGAGGGGTTGTCTAGGCCGTTATAGGCCAAGACTAGCTGGGGCCAGATTGAGTGTAATCAAGGCCTTGGCGTCGCACCCACTAGGCCCCGACGGCCCGGTCGGGCACCAAGGCACAGGCACTGATCAACCAGCTGGCATCAGTCTGTCGCTGCAGTGTGTACATCGCCAACCAAGATTTACCGCTGCTGTCGCGCATCTGCACCGGCTGCACCACCGCCGCGTCCAGCGCCTTGGGCGTCAGAAACAACAAAGCTGCAGGCCGGTACACCACCGGATAGCCCTGCCGGACCATGGCCATGAATCGTTCCGGTGTCTGGAAAAGGCTTCGGATATTGGGCGCCGCGTAGGAGAAGGCCAGCTCCGCATCTTCCGCCACAAAAGCAGCCAGTTGGGCGCGCACCGTCACCTGTACCGCTTGCGCGTCCTCAATGCTGACCGCTGCCCGGGCAGAAGACCCCAGCAGAGCAGCCGAAGCCAACATCACCAGCAAGAAGAACCGTAATGACAGTGACAAGTGGCGCATGGGGCTAAGCAAGGGAGTGGCGAAGACATCATCATGCCGCATCCGGGCATAGCTTAGAGGATGAAGGTCACTTTTTACACTTGGCGCCTTCTAATCGTCATTAAATGGCACCCAGCCGATCACTGGCCCAGTGGCCGACGCCTATCAGCCCGGCGTCGACGCCCAGGCGGGCTGGCAACACCGCGACGCGAAAACGCGCCGGCAAAACTTGTTGGGCCTGGCTGATTGCATCGATCATGCCAGCCGCCAAGCCAACGCTGCCCCCCAGCCGCACCTCGTCAAGATCGAGCAGGGCGTGCGCATCGCCCAGCGCTTGCGCCACCGCCAGGGCCGCTCGCTCCAACAGCCGACTGCACACCGGGTCGCCCGCGTGCCAGCCGGCAAATACCGATTCCGCGTCCAGCGGCCTGCCGAGCAGATGTGATGCCTGCCGGGCCAGCGCAGTACCCGACGCCAAGGCCTCTAGGCAATTGAGCCGCCCACAACCGCAGCGGGTGTCACCGTCCAGCGGTGCCAGACCGCTGCCCACGTGGCCAATATGACCAGCCAGACCGCGAACGCCGCTGCGCAGTTGGCCGTCCAGCACTAAACCACCGCCAACCCCTGTAGACAGGGTTATGAACAGCAGGTTGCCGGGCTGGCGGTCGCTTGCCACAAACTCACCCCAGGCCGCTGCCTGAGCGTCATTCAGCAGAATCGACGGGCATTGCCAGACCTGCGTGAGTGCATCGGCCAGTGCATAGCCGTCCCAAAATGAAATCAGCTGCTGGTTGACGGCAGACCAGACCTGCCCGTCGGTCAAGCCGGTAACGGCCGCTGCCACTCGGCTCACGCCAGGGTAGGTCGTGGCCATCAAGGCCAGGGTCTGGCTCCAAGCCTCTGGGGTGGGCGGCATAGGCCATTGACGCCGGTCTTGCAGGCGGCCACCCACCCAGCGGGCAACGGCGACCTTGGTGCCACCAACGTCAAGCACCAGCATCGGGCACCGGTGGGTTGAGCGCTTGGACAAACCAGCTGGTGATGTGCTCGACGCGGGTGATGGCTGAACCAACCGTCACTGCCCGGGCCCCTTCACGCAGCGCCTGCGCCGCGTGGGCTGGCGTGCGCAGCCGCCCCTCAGCCACCACCCAGCAGCCCTTCTGACTGAGCTGGCGAATCAAGACCCAGTCCGGCGGGCTATTGTCTGCGCACAGTGTGTCTGCGGTGTAGCCGGACAAGGTGCTGCCCACCCAGTCGAAGCCCAAGTCCCGGGCAAACAATCCATCAGCAAGGCATGAGCAATCGGCCATGGCCAGGCAATGGCCTTGTTTGATCCGTTCTAACAAGGCAGCGACCGGCACCGGGCGCAGTCGCTGCGTTGCGTCCACCGCCACCACCGCAGCGCCGGCGGCACACAGCGCGTCCACATCGTCCAACAGCGGAGTGATCCGCACCGCGCTGTCGGCAAGGTCCCGCTTGACAATACCAACCACTGGGATGCTGACCTGGGCCACCACATGCCGCACCCGAGCCGCGCCCTCGATACGCAGCGCGTTGGCCCCCCCAGCCTGGGCCGCCAGAGCCATGGCGACCACAATGTCATCGCTGTCCATGGCACTGCCCTCGAGCGGCTGGCAGGAGACGATCAAACCGCCTGCCCAGCGCTGAACCCACCCGGCATCGGCCATGGCCTGCTTTCAGCCGCCCAGCAGATTCAGCTCGATCAGGTGCTGGCGCACCCGCTCCACAGCCGCTGGTGGCAGCGGCCGGTTGGGCTTGCCCATGTGATGGCTCTGGATCAGGCCCATGAGCTTGAGCGCGGTCTTGAAGCTGCCCACACCCGAAGCCCCGGCACTGAGCTCATTGGCGGCGAAGAACACCATCTGGAACAGGCGGATCAGGCGGTCCTGCTCGGCCCGGGCCTCTTGCCAGCGGCCGGCACGGGCATGGTCGTACAGGCGAACATAGCCGTGGGGATCAACATTGGCCAGGCCGGGCACGATGCCGTGGGCGCCACCCAGAAGGGCCGCGTCGGCCACCACCTCTGAGCCGGTGAACAGGGCGAAGTCGGGCAGGTCCTGCAGGTCACGCAGCAGCATGCGAAAGCCGCCCTCGTCACCGCTGCTGTCTTTCAGCGCCACCACCACCCCCTCGCGGGCCAGGGTATTCACCGTGTCGCGGGCCAGCTTGATGTTCACGCAGACCGGAATGTCGTAAGCCACCACCGGTAGATCGACCGCATCACGCACATACCTGAAATGGTCCAGGGTCTCGGCCTGGTTGGTTCGCGTGTAGTAGGGCGCAGTCAGCACCAGGGCCTGCGCACCCAGCGCCTGAGCCTGGCGGCCATGGGCGATGCAGTGGTCAGTGGTCGCATCCATGACCCCCACCAGCACTGGCACGCGTCCGGCCGCCTCCTGCACCGCGGTCTCGATCACCAGCCCGCGTTGCGCCGGATTCAGGAACACGCATTCGCTGGTGGAACCCAGCACGAAGAGGCCGTGCACACCGCCGTCGATGAGGTGGCGCAACACCGCACGCAGGCCTTGGGGGTCAATCTGTCCATCATGGTGGTAGGGCGTGGCAACGGGGGGAACAATGCCGTGGAGTTTGAGCGTTGAGGTCATGGGCAAAACAATCGGTCAGGACATGAACAGTCTGGGCAAGGCCAGGATAAAGGGTGGGTACATGATCATCAGGATCTGCACGATGATCAAGGGAATGAGCCAGGGCATGGTTGCCCGAATCAGCCGGTGCATCTCCACGCCATGGCTCTTAGACACCACGAACAGGATCATGCCCATGGGCGGCGTCAGCGTGCCGATCATCAGCGTGAAGATGATGTTGACGCCCAGGTAGACCGGGTCGATGCCCAACGACACCGCCAACGGTATGAACGAGGGCACCAGCACCAGCAGCAGTGCCAGTACCTCGATGAAGCAGCCCAGGATCAGCAAGAGCAGGGTCACCGCGAACATGAACTCGGTCGGCGTGCTGGCCACCGACATCAGCAGCGAAGCGATCTGGTCCGGCGCCTTCTCCCGCGCCATCACCACCCCCATCATGGACACGCCGCCAATGATGAGTGCGATGGTGGAGGACATCACAGCCGTCTCATAAATCGCATCCCACAGCTTGCGCCAGGTCAGCTCACGGTAGACCAGCAGGTCGATGGCAATCGCATACAGCACCGTGACCGCCGCGGCCTCGGTGGGCGAGAACACACCGCTGAAAATGCCACCGATGATGACCACCGGTGTGAGTAGCGCCGGAAAAGAAACGATGAAGGAACTGCGAATCTGCCGCCAGGTGGCACGCGGATGCACCGGCAGGCTGATGCGCCCGGCCACGATATACAGCATGATCATCATGGCCAGCGTGCACAGCAGGCCCGGCACGATACCGCCCAGGAACAGGCCGCCGATCGACGCGCCTGACACCACGCCGTACACCACCATCGGGATGCTCGGGGGCACCAGCGGCCCCAGGATGGACGACACGGCAGTGAGTGCAGCGGCGAGGTCATGGGGGTAGCCTGCCTTCTGCATGGCCTCGGCTTCGATCTTGCCCAAGCCCCCGGCATCGGCCACCGCCGAGCCCGACATGCCTGAGAAGAAAAGGCTGGCCAGAATGTTCACATGCCCCAGCCCGCCGCGCACATGCCCGACCAGATGCGTGGCAAAACCAAACAGGTTGCGGGTGATGCTGGAGGAGTTGAAGATGCTGGC
>CAXNFT010000091.1:0-9199 GCA_964201255.1 Rhodoferax sp. | reverse complement strand
GCCTGGCGCCGCTCGTGCAGGTACTTCATCTCGGGCGTATCGTCGGCCGGTTTATAAAACGGAATATCGGCAATCTGGCTGTCTGGAACCGGAATGTTGAAACGGTCGCGGAAGATCTTGATGTCTTCGTCGGTCAGCTTCTTGGTCTGGTGCACATTGTTCTTGCCCTCGCCACTTTTGCCCATGCCAAAGCCCTTGACGGTCTTGATCAGCAGCACGGTAGGTTGCCCCTTGTGTTTGACAGCGGCGGCATAGGCGGCGTACACCTTCTGTGGGTCATGACCACCACGGCGCAGCGCAAATATGTCATCGTCGCTCATGCGAGCCACCATCTCCAGCGTCTTGGGGTCACGGCCGAAAAAGTGTTTGCGCACAAAAGCGCCGTCATTGGCCTTGAAGGCTTGGTAGTCACCGTCCAGCGTGTCCATCATTAGCTTACGCAGCTCGCCGCCTTTATCACGCGCCAACAATGTATCCCAGTCGCTGCCCCAGATCAGCTTGATCACGTTCCAGCCAGAGCCGCGGAACTCGCCTTCGAGCTCCTGGATGATCTTGCCGTTGCCGCGCACCGGGCCGTCCAGCCGCTGCAGGTTGCAGTTCACAACAAAAATGAGGTTGTCGAGATTTTCGCGGGCGGCCAGGCCAATGGCGCCCAAAGACTCCACCTCATCCATCTCGCCATCACCACAAAACACCCAGACCTTGCGGTTCTCGGTGTTGGCTATGCCGCGGGCGTGCAGGTACTTCAAAAACCGCGCCTGGTAAATCGCCATCAGCGGGCCCAGGCCCATGGACACGGTGGGGAACTGCCAAAACTCGGGCATCAACTTGGGGTGGGGGTAGCTCGACAAGCCCTTGCCGCCGACCTCTTGGCGGAAATTGAGCAGCTGCTCCTCGCTAAGGCGGCCCTCGAGGTAGGCGCGCGCATACACGCCGGGCGACACATGGCCCTGGATGTACAGGCAGTCACCGCCATGCTCCTTGCCGGGCCCAGCGCTCTCGGCATGCCAGAAGTGATTGAAGCCGGCACCAAACATATGGGCCAGCGAAGCAAAGGAGCCGATGTGGCCTCCCAGGTCGCCACCGTCGACCGGATGATGCCGGTTGGCCTTGACCACCATGGCCATGGCGTTCCAGCGCATGTAGGCGCGTAAGCGCTCTTCAATCTCGATGTTGCCAGGGCAACGCTCTTCCTGGTCGGTTTCTATGGTGTTGACGTAGCCGGTGTTGGCTGAGAACGGCATATCAATGCTGTTCTGCCGGGCATGCTCCAGCAGCTGCTCCAACAGAAAGTGCGCCCGCTCTGGGCCCTCGGTCTCGATCACAGCGGACAGAGCGTCCATCCATTCACGGGTTTCCTGGCGGTCGGCATCGTGGGCCGCGGCGCTGAAAGGCTGATCGGGTGCTGCGGACATGTCTATCTCCTGTGGCTTGGTGCCAACTTTATTACGGTGGCGAAATTTTCCCACAAAATCGATATTTTTTCAAATAATGCTATAAGAATTCATATTATGAAATTACTTGGCAAGGTTCGAGCGGACATAAGAGCGAAAACTGATCCTGGCCAGGGCCACTCACCTACACTCGGGCCATGCCACTACCGCAGCAGAAACAAGCGACCGGCCCGATTAAAAATAAGCCGTTGGCTAAATTTCGCGCATGGTGGTGGCGCCTGACGCCGCAGCGGCAAGACCGCTTTGCCGTGCTGGCACCCTTGGCCGCCGTGCTGCTTTTCCTAGCGGCCATCATCGTGGCTTTTGCATACCTGCGGCTGGAAGAAATCGACAGAGAGCAAGAAGCCGTTCGGCGCGATGTCGAATATACGCAACAGCGCCTGCGACTGCGCCTGCTGGAGCGGCAGGAACAATTGATGCAATTGGGCCGGGAGATGTCTAACCGCGAGATCGACGCCAACGATTTCCAAGCGCGGGCCGAAGCCATGATCGGCCAGCACCCCGAGCTGCAAGGTCTGAGCTGGATCGACGAACGTCGACGCGTCAAATCCAGCGTGGGCACCGCGAGCATGTCAGCCGTCCAACTGCGCACGATCGGCAGCACGATCAAGACTGGCGAAAGCGAAAGCTCCTACTCCTCGGCACGCGCCCTACAGCAGCCCGTCTACACACAGCGCAGCGAATCGCCGGACAACCCTGCCTTGTTGCAATTGCATGTGCCGCTGAGTGACCGAGCCCGCTTTTTAGGCGTCTTGTTGGCCGAGTATTCGGTCGATGGGCTATTTCGCTATGGTGTACCGTCTGAGGTGTCGGCCCGCTATGCCATTTCATTTCACGATGCCAAGGGCACACTGCTTGCAGGCACCAAAATCCCTCCACGTGGCCCCGCAACAGGCTTGTTGCCGTGGGTCAACCAAGCCAACGCCTACGAAGTGCCAGTGTCCCCTGTCGGCAATGGTTTGCTGATTCGTGGCCAAGCCTACCGCACCTCGCTCGGCGTTATCGGCAGCGGTCTGTTTTGGCTGGTAACCGCACTGAGCGCCATGACAGCCTGGATGCTGATTGCCAACTGGCGCCACACCCGCCGTCGCTTGCAGGCCCAGCAAGCCCTGGTGTCCGAGACCAGCTTTCGCCGAGCCATGGAAAACTCCATGCTGACAGGCATGCGCGCGCTTGATCTGCAAGGCCGCATCACCTATGTCAACGCCGCTTTTTGCCAAATGACAGGCTGGAGCGAGTCCGACCTGGTTGGGCGGACCGCGCCATTTCCCTATTGGCCTGACAACGACACGGCCAACCTGACAGCCCGGCTTGAAGAAGAACTGTCCGGCAAGACCACACCGGGCGGTATCCAGATGCGGGTCAAGCGGCGCGACAGCACGCTGTTTGACGCTCGGCTGTATGTGTCGCCACTGATTGATGCCAAAGGCACCCAGACCGGTTGGATGACCTCCATGACCGACATCACTGAACCCAACCGGATCCGGGAGCAGTTGTCAGCCTCCCACGAGCGCTTCACCACTGTGCTTGAAGCATTAGACGCGTCCATTTCGGTCGCCCCCCTGGGCAGTGATGAACTCCTATTTGCCAATAAGCTGTACCGCCTCTGGTTCGGCACGCCAGCTGGTGGCCACCTGCGCTTGGTGGCTCAAGCGGGCGTAGCACCCAGCCCACCCAATGACGAAGTGCAGGACGATGTGGACGCCTTTGCTGGCCTCCCCACCAACCTGCTGCCTGACTCTGACGCGGAAAGCGCAGAGATTTACATCGAGACGCTCGGCAAGTGGCTGGAGGTTCGCACCCGCTACCTGAGCTGGGTCGACGGCCGGCTGGCCCAGATGGTGATCGCGACCGATATCACGGCGCGCCGGATGGCCGAAGAACAGGCCGCAGCCCAGACCGAGCGGGCTCAAAATGCCAGTCGTCTGATCACCATGGGCGAGATGGCCTCCAGCGTCGCACATGAACTCAATCAACCGCTGACCGCCATCAATAACTACTGCAATGGCATGCTGTCGCGGATCAGAGCCCAGCAAATCACCGAACAAGACCTGCTTGGGGCGCTAGAAAAAACCGCCAAGCAGGCCCAGCGTGCCGGACAGATCATCCAGCGCATCCGCTCCTTTGTGAAGCGAAGCGAACCCAACCGCACCCTGTCTGAGGTGGCGGTGATGGTCGATGAGGCGCTGGAGCTGGCTGAAATCGAGCTGCGTCGGCGCAACGTCCGGCTAACCCACTATGTCGCGCCGCGCTTGCCTCAGCTGATGGTAGACCCGATCCTGATCGAGCAGGTGCTGCTGAACCTGTTGAAGAACGCGGCCGAATCGGTCGATGCAGCGCAACGACCGTCGGAGCAGCGCAGCGTCAAGCTGCGCGTGACACAGCAACGCGTCAATGATCGGGAAGTGATCGATTTCAGCGTCACAGACAGCGGCCGCGGCCTCACGGCTGAAGTCTCAGCCAGGCTTTACGAGGCGTTCTACTCCACCAAGGCTGATGGCATGGGCATTGGCCTGAGCCTGTGCCGCTCGATCGTGGAGTCGCACCTCGGCCGAATGAAAGCCGAGAACCTCTACAATGGCGTGGAGGCCTGTGGATGCATTTTTTCATTCTGGCTGCCGTGCATTCAGGCCGAGACCACATCAGGCACCGAACCCCAACTGACCGCGAAAGACGCGCACTGACACCATGAGCTTGATCCCCAAAAAAGGCACTGTTTACGTGGTCGACGACGACGAGGCGGTGCGTGACTCCCTCCAGTGGCTCCTTGAAGGCAAGGACTACCGGGTACGTTGCTTCGAATCAGCTGAATCATTTCTCAGCCGTTACGACGCGCGAGAAGTCGCTTGCCTGATCGTAGACATCCGCATGGGCGGGATGACTGGCCTGGAGTTGCAAAGCCGGCTGATCGAAGTCGGCTCGCCGCTACCCATCGTCTTTATTACCGGCCACGGCGATGTACCTATGGCGGTCGATTCGATGAAAAAAGGCGCAATGGATTTCATCCAGAAGCCGTTCAAGGAAGACCAGCTCGTCACCCTGGTAGAGCGAATGCTGGACCAAGCCAAAGACTCGTTTGCTGAATTTCAAAGCGCTGCCAGCCGAGATGCCCTAATGGCCAGACTGACGCTTCGCGAGGCCCAAGTGCTGGAACGCATTGTCGCCGGTCGCTTGAACAAACAGATTGCGGATGACCTTGGCATCAGCATCAAAACGGTAGAGGCGCATCGCGCCAACATCATGGAAAAACTCAACGCCAACACCGTGGCCGACCTGCTCAAAATCGCGCTGGGACAAAACATCGGCAAGGCCTGAAGCATGCCTGAACCCGCTCAACTTATCGATGGCGTGGTTCTGTCGCGCCAGTTACGCACCGAAGTCGCCAGCCGAGCCGCAGCCCTTAAAGCGCGGGGCATAACGCCTGGCCTGGCCGTGGTGCTGGTCGGCGAGAATGCAGCCTCTCAGGTCTACGTGCGCAACAAGGTCAAAGCCTGTGAAGAAAGCGGTCTGCACTCGGTGCTGGAGCAGTACCCGGCCACCACATCCGAGGACGCCCTGCTAGCAAGCATTCACGCGCTCAACCGCGATCCAGCCATTCACGGCATCCTGGTGCAGTTGCCGCTGCCCGCTCATATTGACGCGCAAAAGGTGATTGAAGCCATATCGCCAGCCAAAGACGTTGATGGCTTCCATGTCAGCAGCGCCGGCGCATTGATGGTGGGGCAGGCGGGTTTCTGGCCCTGTACACCCTACGGCTGCATGAAGATGCTGGACAGCATTGGCTACGAGCTCAAAGGCAAACACGCGGTGGTGATCGGGCGCAGCAACATCGTGGGCAAACCGATGGCGCTGATGCTGCTGCAAAAAAACGCGACCGTCACCATCTGTCACAGCGGTACGGCTGACCTCAAGGCCATGACGCTGCAGGCGGATGTGATCGTGGCTGCTGTGGGCAAACTCAATGTACTGACAGCGGACATGGTCAAGCCGGGCGCGGTCGTGATTGACGTTGGTATGAACCGCAACGCTCAGGGCAAACTGTGCGGCGACGTCGATTTTGACGGCGTCAGACAGGTGGCCAGTCACATCACGCCGGTGCCCGGCGGCGTCGGTCCCATGACCATCACCATGCTGCTGGTCAACACGCTGGAAGCAGCCGAAAAAGTAGCCATTGTCACTTGACACCTCCCGTCCATGAACCCATTACTTCAGTTCAATTCATTTCCCCAATTCGACCAGATTCGTCCCGAGCATGTCGCACCGGCCATGGACGAGCTGTTGGCCGCTGCCGATGCCGCCCTGAACACCGTGACCCAGCCAGACTTTGTGCCCCAGTGGGAAGCGATTGCGCGCGTACTGGACGTAGCAACCGAGCGGCTCGGGCGCGGCTGGGGTGCCATCAGCCACCTCAATGCCGTGGCCGACACCCCTGAACTGCGCGCCGCCTACAACGCCGCCCTGCCCCGCATCACCGAGTTTTTTACCCGGCTAGGCGCCGACGAGCGGCTCTACGCCAAGTACAAGGCCCTTGACCCGGCCGGCCTGAACCCGGAACAAGGGCAGGCGCACCACAATGCCATGCGCAACTTTGTGCTGGGCGGCGCCGAACTGCAAGGCACGGCGCGTGAGCGCTTTGCCGCCATCCAGGAGCGTCAGGCCGCGCTGAGCCAGCAGTTCAGCGAAAACGCCCTCGACGCCACAGATGCTTTTGCCTTTTACGCCAACCTGGCTGAACTGGACGGCGTGCCGGAGGATGTGATCCAAGCTGCCCAAGCCGCCGCCCAGGCCGACAGCAAGGATGGCTACAAGCTGACCTTGAAGATGCCTTGTTACTTGCCGGTGATGCAATTTGCCCGCAGCGGTGCCCTGCGTGAGCGGCTTTACCGCGCCTATGTCACTCGTGCATCAGACCAGGCCGACGAGGCGATGCGTAAATTTGACAACACCGCGCTGATGGGCGAGATGCTGACACTGCGCCGCGAAGAAGCCCAGCTGCTGGGCTTTGAAAACTTTGGTCAGCTGTCGGTCGCCCCGAAAATGGCCGATTCACCCGAAGAGGTGATCACATTCTTGCGCGACCTGGCCCAGCGGGCACGGCCCTTTGCCGAACGTGATCTTGCCGATTTGCGCCAGTTTGCCGCCACCGAGCTGGGCTTGAACGACCCTCAGTCCTGGGACTGGCCCTATGTGAGCGAGAAGCTCAAGGAAACCCGTTACGCCTTTAGCGAGCAGGAAGTCAAACCCTACTTCACCGCACCCAAGGTGCTGGCCGGCTTGTTCAAAATTATTGAAACTCTGTTCGACGTCAACATTGCGCCCGATACCGCGCCGGTCTGGCACCCCGGGGTTGGCTTTTACCGGATTGAGCGGGCTGGCCATCTGGTGGGGCACTTTTACCTGGACCCGGCTGCGCGTTCTGGCAAACGGGGCGGTGCATGGATGGACGATGTGCGTTCCCGCTGGCTAAGACCAGACAATGGCCAGTTGCAGACCCCGGTGGCGCACCTGGTGTGCAATTTTGCCGATGGGGTTGGTGACAAGCCCGCGCTGCTCACGCACGACGATGTGACCACCCTGTTTCATGAGTTCGGCCATGGCCTGCATCACCTGCTGACCCAGGTGAACGAACGCGACGTCTCCGGCATCAGCGGCGTCGAGTGGGATGCAGTGGAACTGCCCAGCCAGTTCATGGAAAACTTTTGCTGGGAATGGGACGTGCTGCGCCACATGACGGCGCATGTTGACACCGGCGAACCATTGCCGCGTGCCCTGTTTGACAAGATGCTGGCAGCCAAAAATTTCCAAAGTGGCATGCAAACGCTGCGCCAGATTGAATTTTCACTGTTCGACATGTTGCTGCATGCGGAACATGACCCTGCGCAGGATCTTCTGCCCCTGCAGCAGCAGGTGCGTGACGAAGTGGCGGTGTTGCAGCCGCCAGCCTGGAGCCGCACCGCCAATACCTTCAGCCACATCTTTGCCGGCGGTTATGCAGCAGGCTACTACAGTTACAAGTGGGCCGAGGTGCTGAGCGCCGACGCTTATGCGGCTTTCGAAGAAACAGCCGGCGAAGATGGTCTGCCCAACCGGGACACTGGCAAACGCTACCTGACGACCATTCTGGAGATGGGCGGTAGCCGGCCTGCCATGGCGTCCTTCAAGGCCTTCCGTGGCCGCGAGCCGCAGCTCGATGCTCTGTTGCGACATCAGGGCATGGCGACACCTGGCTGACGGCCGCTGGCGTGATGCTCACTATGACAGCTCCCAAGTGCTTGGCCCGTTGGGTGGCTGGCGTGGCTGCCGCACTACTCGCCGGCGCACTGGCCGCACAACCGGTTTACCGCATCGTTGGCGCTGATGGGCGGGTCACCTATGCTGATAAACCGCCCGCGTTAGCGGGCCAGAACAAAGTCAGCGAGGCTGGTCGTGCGCCCGAAGGCGATGCAGCCGTGCCGCTACCTGTCAGCCTGCGAACGGTGGCGCGCCAGTACCCTGTCACCCTCTACACCACGGCAAACTGCACACCCTGCGCCACGGGCAGGGCCCTACTGGTTCACCGCGGCATCCCGTTTACTGAGAAGACCATCACCAGCCCGGAAGATGCCGAGGCTTTACAAAGCCTGAGTGGCGAAAACGCACTTCCCCTGCTCACCGTTGGCGCCCAGCAGATCAAGGGCTGGTCAGAGACGCAGTGGCAGTTGTTTCTGGACGCTGCCGGCTACCCCAGGTCGTCGCAGCTGCCACGCACTTACCGCTTGCCAGCGGCCAAACCCCTGGTGGCGCTGGCCCCGGCTGCAGCGGCTGCCCCCGGGCAAAGCACCCCTGCCAATCCGGACGCCCCGCCGGCACCAGCAGACGCAGCACCGTCAGCACCGACCCGCCAATCAGCAGCGACACCTCGTGCGCCAGCTGGCGCCAACAACCCCAACCCCGCCGGCATCAGGTTCTGAGGCTGGATTCCTCATAGGTCACGGTGCGCACCCCAGTAGCCGTGCCCAGCAGACAGACCTGCGCCTTCTGGTAGGCAAACACGCCCACCGTCACCACCCCCGGCCATTGACTGACCAAAGTCTCAAACCCAAGGGGATCCGCGATGTCCAGGCCGCTCACATCCAGAATGATCTGACCGTTGTCGGTCAGCAAAGGCTCATCACCAGTCATTCGCACCTTCGCCTGGCCACCAAGCTCTGCAAATTGTCGCCCGATCCGGCGCGCCGCCACAGGGATCACTTCAACCGGCAGCGGGTAACGCCCCAGGCTCTGCACCAGCTTGGATTCGTCGGCAATGCAGACAAAGCGGCGCGACTGAGCGGCGACAATTTTTTCACGGGTCAGGGCCGCGCCACCACCTTTGATCATGTAGCCGCGGCCATCGATCTCATCGGCGCCGTCAATGTAGACCGCCAGCTCGTCCACCTGATTGGAATCGAACACCGGAATACCCAGGGCTTGCAGACGCTGCGTGCTGACCAGCGAGCTTGACACCGCCCCTTTGATGTCGCCACGCATGGTGGCCAAGGCCTCGATGAACTTGTTGACGGTGGAACCGGTGCCCACCCCGATGATCTCGCCAGGCACCACGTAGGCCAAAGCGGCGACGCCGACCAGGGTCTTAAGTTGGTCTTGGGACAGGGTGACGGCGGGGGCTTGGTTTTTCATCTGGGAGAATCGGGCTGATCTTAGAAGTTGTCGTACTCACACCGCTTGAATTATCCGATGCCGCTACTCCCCTACGCCCTGGCCCG
>CAXNFT010000090.1:0-9207 GCA_964201255.1 Rhodoferax sp. | reverse complement strand
AACAGCGCCTGGGCGCCCGCATGTTTGAAAGAACGGATCATGCCTGAATCATATAACGCATCGCGTTATCTTTCAAGGTGGCAAAACACGTCGTCGGGGCCTTGACCGCACGAGGCACCAAACGAGGCACCAAACCCTTGACAGCCAATCGTTTAGGCCTAAACTATTGCCTCATGAACATCCTTTGCATAGGCGGTGGCCCCGCCGGTCTTTATTTTTCGCTGCTGATGAAGCTGCAAAACCCCGCGCACCAGATCACCGTGGTGGAGCGCAACAAACCCTTTGATACTTTTGGCTGGGGTGTGGTGCTGTCGGACCAGACCCTGGACAACATGCGCGCGGCCGACCCGGTCACGGGCCAGCTGATTGGCGATGCGCTCAACCATTGGGACGACATCGAGGTGTTTTTCAAGGGCCGCAGCGTGCGCTCCACCGGCCACGGCTTTTGCGGTATCGGCCGCAAGCACCTGCTCAACATCCTGCAGGACCGCTGCCTGGCGCTGGGGGTGGACTTGGTGTTCGAGGTCGATGTGTCAGACGACCAGGCGCTGGCGCAGCAGTACGCGGCCGATCTGGTGATTGCCAGCGACGGCCTGAACAGCCGCATCCGCAGCCGTTATGCCGATGTGTTCCAGCCTGACATCGACACCCGCGACTGCCGTTTTGTCTGGCTGGGCACCCACAAAACCTTTGACGCTTTCACCTTTGCTTTTGAGCAGACCGAACACGGCTGGTTTCAGGCCCATGCCTACAAATTTGACGAGCACACCTCCACCTTCATCGTCGAGACGCCCGAGGCGGTCTGGCAGGCACACGGGCTGGCGTCCATGAGCCAGGAGGAGGGCATTGCCTTTTGCGAGCGCCTTTTTGCCAAATACTTGGACGGGCAGCCGCTGGTCAGCAATGCCAAGCACCTGCGCGGCTCGGCCCAGTGGATCCAGTTTCCGCGTGTGGTCTGTAACACCTGGGTGCACCAGCTGCCCTTGCCCGGGCGACAGGTGCCGCTGGTGCTGATGGGCGACTCGGCCCACACCGCACACTTTTCGATTGGCAGCGGCACCAAGCTGGCGGTGGAAGACGCGATTGACTTGGTGAATGAGTTTGCCGCCAGTACCGACGAGCTGGTGGCGGGCGGCGACCTGCTGCCAGTGTTGCAGCGGTATGAGGCCCGGCGCAGCGTGGAGGTGCTCAAGATCCAGAACGCTGCGCGAAATTCAACCGAATGGTTTGAGAACGTCACGCGTTATACCGGCATGGCGATCGAGCAGTTTGCCTACTCGCTGCTGACCCGCTCGCAGCGTATCAGTCACGAAAATCTGCGCCTGCGCGACGCCGCCTGGCTGGGCGGCTACGAGGCCTGGTTGGCTGGCGGCAAGCCGGTAGCGCCCATGCTGCTGCCGTTGACGGTGCGTGAGCTGACCTTAAAGAACCGAATTGTGGTGTCACCGATGGCGACCTACAGCGCGGTGGATGGCCTGATGCAGGATTTTCATCTGGTGCACCTGGGTGCCCGCGCTCTGGGTGGCGCCGCGCTCGTGATGGTTGAGATGACCAGCCCCAGCCCCGAGGGCCGCATCACCCCCGGCTGCCCGGGTCTGTGGAACGAGGCACAGGCGGCCGCCTTGCAGCGCATCGTGGCCTTTGTGCATGGTCAGAGCAGCGCTGCCATCGGTCTGCAGCTGGGCCACAGCGGCGCCAAGGGCTCGACCCAGGTGGGTTGGGCGCAGGCCGACGAGCCGCTGGAGCTACCCGATGCCAACTGGCCCTTGTTGGCCGCCAGCGCCGTGCCCTACGGCCCGCAAAACCAGGTGCCGCAGGCCATGAGCCGGGCCGCCATGGACCGCGTGCGCGAAGAATTTGTTGCCGCCACCCGGCGTGCGGCGCAAGCCGGTTTTGACTGGCTGGAGCTGCACTGTGCTCATGGCTACCTGCTGTCGTCCTTTTTGACGCCATTGACCAACCTGCGCACCGACGACTATGGCGGCAAGCTCGCCAACCGCTGCCGCTACCCGCTGGAGGTGTTTGCCGCCATGCGGGCTGTTTGGCCAGCGGCCAAGCCGATGAGCGTGCGGATCTCGGCGCACGACTGGGCGCCCGGCGGCAACACCGCCGATGACGCGGTGGCCATGGCCCGCTTGTTCCAGGCGGCTGGCTGCGACGTGATTGACGTGTCCTCGGGCCAGACCACCCGCGCCGCGCGGCCGGTGTATGGCCGCATGTACCAGACGCCGTTTTCTGACCGCATCCGCAACGAGGTCGGCATCCAGACCATCGCGGTGGGCGCCATCACCGATGCCGACCAGGCCAACAGCATCATTGCCGCCGGCCGAGCTGACCTGTGCGCCATTGCCCGCCCGCATTTGGCTGACCCGGCCTGGACCCTGCACGAAGCCGCCAAGCTGCAAAGCCGCGCCATCGACTGGCCGCGCCCCTACCTGAGTGGGCGCGACCAGCTCTACCGCGAGATCGCCAAACAGAATGGATAAAGAGGCCCGCCTGCACGGCACCACGCCCGCCGAGCACCCCGAGGCGCTGCGGCTGTGGCTGCGTATGCTCACCTGCACCCAGCTGATCGAGACCCGCGTGCGTGCAGCCCTGCGCGAGCAGTTTGACACCACCCTGCCGCGCTTTGACCTGATGGCGCAGTTGGAGCGCGCGCCCGAGGGTCTGAAGATGAACGAACTGTCGCGCCGCATGATGGTCACCGGCGGGAACGTCACCGGCATCACCGACCAGTTGGTCAGCGAAGGGCTGGTGCAGCGCTTGGACGTGGCCGGCGACCGCCGGGCCTACCGGGTGCAACTCACCCCGGCCGGGCGGGCGCAATTTGCCGCCATGGCGCAGCAGCACGAGGCCTGGATCGTCGACGCCTTCGCCGCCCTGAGCGAGAAAGAGGTGGCCATCCTGCACCGGCTTCTGGGCCGGGTCAAGGCCAACAGCCAAACCGCCGTACCCGACCTGCCCGGCCCGCCCGGCCCAAGCCCGCACTTATCTCTGGAGACTTCATGACCCATTACATCGGCCCGGCCAACCCCATGCACGGCCAGTTCAAAGCCACCGCCGACTACCAGGCCAGCCACTTTGCCTGGCAGTTTCAGGGCGGCGTGGGCACCATCACGCTGAACCGGCCCGAGCGCAAAAACCCGCTCACCTTTGACTCTTACCATGAGCTTCGCACGCTTTTCCATGGTCTGCGCAGCAGCACCGACGTCAAGGCGGTGGTGGTGACCGGTGCTGGCGGCAACTTCTGCTCGGGTGGCGATGTGCACGAGATCATCGGCCCGCTGACCCGCATGACCATGCCCGAGTTGCTGGCCTTCACCCGCATGACCGGCGACCTGATCAAGGCCATGCGCGATTGCCCGCAGCCGGTCATAGGCGCCATTGACGGCATTTGTGCCGGCGCCGGGGCCATGATGGCGCTGGCCTGCGACATCCGGCTGGGCACACCTAGCACTAAAACCGCGTTTTTGTTCACTCGGGTTGGCCTGGCTGGTGCCGACATGGGCGCCTGCGCCCTGCTGCCACGGCTGATCGGGCAGGGCCGCGCCTCTGAGCTGCTGTTCACCGGCCGCGCCATGAGTGCGGCCGAGGGCCTGGCCTGGGGCTTCTTCAACGCCCTGCACGAGCCTGCCGAGGTGCTGCCCCGGGCGCAGGCGCTGGCCGCCGAACTGGCCGCCGGCCCCACCTTTGCGCACGGCATGACCAAAACCATGCTGCAGCAGGAATGGTCCATGAGCATCGAGCAGGCGGTGGAGGCCGAGGCGCAGGCCCAGGCGATCTGCATGCAAACTCAAGACTTTCGGCGCGCCTATGAAGCCTTTGCCGCCAAGCAAAAACCGGTTTTCGGGGGCGACTGAGGTGGCGCCCACCGAGCACCTGGCACTGCCGTTTTTTGACGCGTCGCACCGCAGCCTGGGCGGCGCTTTGGCGGCCTGGGTGCCGCAGCAGCAGATTGACGAGCAGGACGACCGGGCCGCCTGCCGCGCCTGGGTGCGGGCGCTGGGCGACGCCGGCTGGTTGCGCTACTGCGTCCCGGCAGAGTTTGGCGGCGCCCTGCCGGCCCTGGATTCGCGCGCGCTGGTGGTGCTGCGCGAAACCCTGGCCTACCACTCGCCGCTGGCCGACTTTGCCTTTGCCATGCAGGGCCTGGGCAGTGGCGCCATCACCCTGGCTGGCAGCCCGGCGCAGCAAGCGGCCTACCTGCCGGCGGTGGCCCGGGGCGACAAAATCGCCGCCTTTGCCCTGAGCGAGGCTGACGCCGGCTCCGACGCGGGTGCTATGAAAACAATAGCTACTCAGGTCCATTCCACGGGGGCTAGAGGCCAAAATGATGCCCAAGTTACTGGCTTTGTGCTGGATGGCAGCAAGACCTGGATCAGCAATGGCGGCATCGCCGACTACTACTGTGTGTTTGCCAAAACCGCCCCCGAGGCCGGCACCCGTGGCATCAGCGCTTTCATCGTCGATGCCAGCACGCCGGGGCTGGATACGTCCGAGCACATCGCCGTGATGGCGCCGCACCCGCTGGCCACGCTGCGTTTTGCGCAGTGCCCCTTGCCAGCCAGCGCGCTGCTGGGCGAGCTGCACGGCGGCTTCAAGCTGGCCATGCGCACGCTCGACATCTTTCGCGCCTCGGTGGCTGCTGCCGCGTTGGGCATGGCACGCCGGGCCCTGGCCGAGGCCGTGACCTATGCGCGTGCCCGACCCATGTTCGGCCAGCGGCTGGCAGATTTTCAGCTGACCCAAGCCAAGTTGGGCGAGATGGCGGCGCTGGTGGACGCCGCCGCCATGCTGACCTACCGCGCTGCCTGGCTGCGCGACTGCGTCGGCACCGACTCACCGGCACAGGCGCAGGCCTACACCGCCGCCGCTGCCATGGCCAAGATGACCGCCACCGAAAACGCCCAGCGCGTGATCGACATGGCGCTGCAAATGCACGGTGGCATGGGCGTTAAGGTGGGCACCAAGGTGGAAAGCCTTTACCGCGATATCCGCTCCCTGCGCATTTATGAGGGCGCCACCGAGGTGCAGCAGCTCATCATCGGTAAGTCGGTGTTACGAACCCTGCCAGCCAGCCCGGTGCCCTCAGCCGGCTAACACAATACAGAAGGAATTGCATGAGCTACTCTGCCCAGACCGACCGTTTTGTGCACGACCGGCTGCCGCCACCGGAGCAGTGGCCCCGACTCAGCTACACGTTGCCCGAGCTGCAATTGCCGGCGCAATTGAACCTGGTGCAGACCCTGTTTGAGAGCGCGGCCCAGCGTGGACTGGGCGACCGGCCCCTGTTGCGGTCGCCGCGCCGCACCCTGAGCTATGCCCAGGCGCAGGCCGAGGTGGCGCGCATCGCGCAGGCGCTGGTCCAAGTCTACGGCCTGGTGCCGGGCAACCGGGTGCTGCTGCGCGGCGGCAACTCCATTGGCATGGCACTGGCCTGGCTGGCGGTGGTGCAGGCCGGGGCGGTGGCGGTGGCCACCATGCCCCTGTTGCGCGCCAAGGAGATTGCCGACATCATCGACAAGGCCCAGCCCACCCTGGCGCTGTGCGATGAACGCCTGCTTGACGAGTTGCAACTCGCCCGTGCGCAGCAGCCCGTGCTGCAGACCCTGGTCAGCTTTGATTCGCTGCACCAAAGCGGCGAACTGGCCCTGGCCGCAGCCCGGCAAGATGGTCAGCGCCCGCCCTGCGCCACGTCAGCCGACGACATGGCGCTGCTGGCCTTCACCTCGGGCACCACGGGCAAGCCCAAGGCCGCGGTGCACACCCACCGCGACGTGCTGGCGGCCTGCGAAACCTGGCCGCGCCATGTGTTGCGTGCCACCCCCGACGACATCGTGATGGGTTCGCCGCCGCTGGCCTTCACCTTCGGCCTGGGCGGCCTGCTGATCTTTCCGATGTGGGCTGGTGCTTCGGTGTATTTTCCGGACATCCCCTACACACCGCAGGCCATGGCGCAGCTGATTTTTGACACCGACGCCACCATTGTGTTCACTGCCCCCACTTTTTACAGGCAGATGGCGCCCTTCATGCAAGAGCAGGCCGCGCAGCGTGGCCGCCCGGCGGCTTTGCGAATTAGCGTCAGTGCCGGTGAGGGCCTGCCCGACGCGACCCGCCAGCTCTGGAAAAGTGCCACTGGCCTGGAGATGCTGGACGGTATCGGCGCCACCGAGATGTTCCACATCTTCATTTCGGCAGCGCCCGAGGACGTGAGGCGTGGCGCCATCGGCACGGTGGTGCCCGGTTACACCGCCCGTGTGGTGGGCGAGGATGGTCAGGAATTGCCACACGGCAGCGTCGGCCGCATCGCCGTGATGGGCCCCACCGGCTGCAGATACATGGGTGACGCCCGCCAGGCCACCTATGTGAAGGACGGCTGGAACTACCCCGGCGACGCCTTTTTGCAGGACGCCGATGGTTACTTTTTTTACCAGGCCCGCACCGATGACATGATCATCACCTCAGGCTACAACGTTGGCGCCCCCGAGGTCGAAGACGCGCTGCTTGCCCACCCGGCGGTGGCCGAGTGCGGCGTGATCGGTCAGAGCGACGAGGCGCGCGGCATGATCGTCAAGGCTTTTTGCGTGCTGCGCCCCGGCGTCGTGGGCGATGCCGCGCTGGTGCAGGTGCTGCAGGACCACGTCAAGGCCACCATCGCGCCCTACAAGTACCCGCGTGAGATCACCTTTCTGGACAAGCTGCCCCGCACCGAAACCGGCAAACTGCAGCGCTTCAGGCTGAAAACCCCATGAAAAACCTCCATCCCCCCGGCTGGGTGCCCGCCAAGGGCTACGCCAACGGCGTGTCCGCACGCGGCACCCAGATTTATGTCGGCGGCCAGATTGGCTGGAACGCGCAGCAGCAGTTTGAGAGCGATGATTTCATTGCCCAGACTGCGCAAACCCTGCGCAATGTGCTGGCGGTGCTGGCCGAGGCCGGAGCCGGCCCCGAGCACATGGTCCGCATGACCTGGTACATCCTGGACCGCACCGAGTACGACGCCCGCCTCAAAGAGCTGGGCCAGGCCTATCGCGAGGTCATCGGCCGCCATTTTCCGGCCATGAGCTGCGTGCAGGTGGCGGCACTCATCGAGGCGCGGGCCAAGGTGGAAATTGAGGTCACGGCGGTGTTGCCGGATTGACTCCCCCAAAAAAGCACGAAAAGGCCATTATTTTTGTGGGGATCAGGCTGGCAGGGCATCCGGCTCCGCGGCTGTCCCCCGACCTGCGGTCTCCGCCTTGTTGCCGCTGCGCCGGAGGCCCTGTCAGCCCGCTCTGGCAAGTTGGCTGGTACGCAGTGGGTGTTAATCACCCTTTGGTGACGGGCGCGTAAACTGCCGAGCCATGCGCACACTCCGCTTTCTACCTGCCTTGTTGCTACCTGCCCTGCTGGCCGGCTGTGCCGACACGCGTTATTACTACCAGTCGGTGAGCGGCCACCTGCAGCTGATGCAGGCGGCGCGGCCGGTAGGGGATTGGCTGGCCGACCCCCAGGCGCCGGACGGGCTCAAGGCGCGGCTGGCGCTGGCGCAGCAGATCCGTGCCTTTGCCGTGACTGAGCTGAAGTTGCCAGATAACGCCAGCTACCAGCGCTATGCCGACCTGCAGCGCCGTGCGGTGGTCTGGAACGTGGTGGCTGCACCTGAGTTTTCGCTCACGCTCAAGACCTGGTGTTTCCCAGTGGCGGGTTGCGTGGGTTACCGAGGTTATTTCAACGAAGCCGAGGCGCGCGAGCAGGCCTCGGCGTTGCAGCAGACCGGGCTGGAGGTTAGCGTTTACGGTGTGCCGGCTTACTCGACGCTGGGCTGGCTCAACTGGGCGGGTGGCGACCCACTCCTCAATACTTTTGTCGGCTTGCCGGACGCCGAACTGGCCCGGTTGATTTTTCATGAGCTGGCGCATCAGGTGCTCTACGTGCCTGACGACACCCGCTTCAATGAGTCCTTTGCCACAGCGGTGGAGCGCCTGGGCGTCCAGCGCTGGCTGGCCCAGCCGGGCACAGCGGGCACCCAACGCGAGGCTGCCGAGCTGACGAAGCGGCGTCAACAGTTCCGAGCGCTGACGCTGGCCACCCGCAGCCGCCTCGCCGAAATTTATCGGTCAAATCAGCCTCTAGCCCTTGATGGCAAAGGGTTGTTTGCTATGAAAAATGAAGCCATGAAGGATTTCCGTGCCGCCTATGCCGAATTGCGGCGCAACTGGGGTGGCTACGCCGGCTATGACGCCTGGGTGGCGGGCGCCAACAACGCAGCCTTCGGCGCCCAGGCCGCCTACGACGAGTTGGTGCCTGCGTTTGAGGCCCTGTTTGAGCGCGAGGGCCAAGACTGGCCCCAGTTTTATGCTGCGGTGCGGCGCCTGTCCGACCTGCCGGCGCCTGAGCGGGCCCAGGCCTTGCAACAACTCACCCTGGGGAAACCCCGGCATGACTGAGCTTCACATTCTGCGTCCTCATGCGTTGGGCCTCCCCAAGGCGCGCGCGCTCGCCTTGCGCTGGGTGGAGCAGGCCCAAACTGATTTCGGCTTGCGATGCCAATACACAGAGGGCCAGCAAGAGGACGAGGTGGGCTTCAGCCGCTCGGGCGTGGCTGGCACGCTGGTGGTGAGCCATGACCGCTTTGAGCTCAAGGCGAAACTTGGCTTCTTGCTGGGCACCTTCAAGGAACGCATCGAGCGCGAGATCACGAGCAACCTCGACACCTTGCTGGCGCCGCAAGCTGTGCCCAAAAAGCAGAGCTGAGTGTTGGCTGGGTTGGTTGCGGGTTAACTGAGCGATTCAATCAGGTCCACATACTGCTGCATCGCATCGTCGGCCGTGGTGCCCTTGAGCGTGTTCCAGGCGTCCCACTTGGCGCGACCCACCATGTCGCTGAAGCCGGGTTTTTTGTCGGTGTTGTCGCCCAGGCTGCCCTGCTTGAACAGGGCGTACAGTTTGAGCAGGGTCATGTTGTCGGGCCGTTCGCTCAGGTCTTTGGAATTCGCCACGGCGGCGTCGAAGCGGGATTTCAAGTCGGACATGTTGGGTTCCTTAATGTGCAGGCCCCGCTGTTGGGGCTGGTACCCAAGATCTTAAGCGCGCGTAGATTCAGGCGGCCGCAGTGGGGTTGTAGGCGCTCACTAATTTGACCAGATGCAGGCGCTGCCCCTGTTCCAGGTAGGGCGCGAGCAGGTTCAAAACATGTTGCGCCCCACGCATCAGCGCGGCCTGTGC
>CAXNFT010000089.1:0-9248 GCA_964201255.1 Rhodoferax sp. | reverse complement strand
GGTGCGCTGTGGGACCCGCTGGACGGCGACATTGACCCCTCGCAGTTGACCCAGGCGCTGGCACGCGCCGCGCGAGAGCTCGGTGCCCGGGTGCGCCGGCACACACGGGTCACTGCCCTGGCGCAAAAGCCCAATGGTGAGTGGTTGGTGACCACCGACAAAGGCGATGTGGTGGCCGAAGTGGTGGTCAACGCCGCCGGTTACCGGGCCGGTGAGATCATGGCCATGGTCGGGCGGCATTTGCCCATTGCCGTCATGTCGCACCAGTACCTGGTGACCGAGGACGTGCCCGAGCTCAAAAACCGCAGCGAGCACTTGCCGCTGCTGCGCGACCCCGACACCTCTTACTACCTGCGGCAGGAACGTGACGGCTTCATCCTCGGGCCCTACGAGTGGAAGGCCACGCCGATGTGGCTCGATGGCATGCCCGATGATTTTGCCAACCAGCTGTGGAACGACGACTTTGGCCGCCTGGAGAGCTACATCGAGGACGCGATGGCACGGGTGCCGGCCCTGGCGCGTGCGGGTATCAAGCGCGGCGTGAACGGCCCCATTCCCTACTCACCCGACGGCAACCCCTACATCGGGCCCGAGCCCGGGCTGCGCAATTTCTTTCACTGCAACACCTTCAGCTTTGGCATCACCCAGGGTGGCGGTGCGGGCAAGGCGCTGGCCGAATGGGTGATCCATGGCCAGACGGAGTGGGACCTGTGGTCGCTGGACCGGCGCCGCTACACCGACTACGCCACCACCGACTACACCGTGGCCAAGGCGATCGAGGTCTACCAAAACGAGTACGCGTCCTCTTTCCCTTACGAAGAGCGGCCGGCTGGCCGGCCCCTGCGGCCCTCGCCCTTGTACGACACCCTCAAGGCCAAGGGCGCCCGCTTTGGCGCCCGTGGCGGCTGGGAGCGTGCGGTGTACTTTGACCTGGATGGCACCGTGCCCGAAGAAAACCTGTCCTTCCGGCGGGAGAGTGTTTGGCACACGGCGGTAGCCCAAGAGGTGGCCGCAGTGCGCGAGCGGGTGGGCGTGCTGGATTTACCTGGCTTCACCAAGTTTGAGCTCAAGGGCGAGGGTGCGGCCCAGCACCTGGACCAGCTCTCCTGCTCCAAGCTGCCCGCGCTGGGGCGGGTGTCATTGGCCTATGCGCTCACACCCACCGGCAAGCTGCTGAGCGAGTTCACCATCACCCGGCTGGGGCCCGACCACTTCTACATCATCAGTGCCGCGATTGCCGCCACGCACGATATGGATTTACTTAACAAAGGCTTGCCGCCGGGTAGCCCGATTACCGTGCGAGATCTGTCGGCCGAGCTGGGCTCACTCATCATCGCTGGCCCGCGCGCCCGCGACGTGCTGTCGCAGGTGACCACTGCCGATCTGTCCAACGCTGGTTTCCCCTGGCTGACGGCGCGCGAAATCACCGCCGTGACGGGGCCCATGCTGGCCATGCGGGTCAACTATGTGGGCGAACTTGGCTGGGAGCTGCACGCGCCGGTCGCACAGATGCCGGCCTTGTACGCCGCGGTCTGGGCGGCCGGTCAGGCGTTTGACATCCGCGACTTTGGTATGTACGCCATGGACAGCCTGCGGGTTGACAAGTGCTACCGCGGCTGGAAGAGCGATTTGGAAAGCGGTTACTCGCCTTTGGACGCTTCCCTGGACCGTTTCATTGACCTCAAAAAGCCGTCTTTTGTGGGGCGCGAAGCCTTGTTGGCTGAGCACAGCCGCGGTGCTGCCCAGCGCTTTGTGCCGCTGGTGTTCGACGAGCCCGGCGAGGCGGAAGCGCCCTACTGCGCCCAGGTCTTCAATGGCAGCGACAACGTGGGCCTGACCACCTCTGGCGTCTGGAGCCACACGCTCAAGCAAAGCGTAGCGCTGGCCTATGTGCGGGCCGACTTGGCGCAACCGGGCACCCGGCTCGAAGTGAATGTGTTGGGCCAGCGACGCAGTGCCACAGTGCAGGCCGAGCCTTTGTACGACCCGACCAACGCGAGGCTGCGTGCCTAGGCCTTGGTTTCAGTGAATTTTTCTAGTCTTTCTTTTAGGGGTTACAGATGAGCGCAATCGAAGAGACCGTGGTTCGTCGTGGTGGTGCCAGGGAGGCCCGGCGTGCGGCACGTGCGGCGCCGCTGCCTGACAGTTTGCGGCCAGTTCGGCCCGGCATGATGGGCGGCAACTACAAGCCGCTCAAAGACGCCGACGTGCTGAAAATTCACAACGCGGCCCTTGATGCACTGGAAACCATCGGCTTTGCCGATGCGCCACAAAGCGGCATTGACGCCATGACCAAGGTCGGCGCCAAGCTGACCGACTCTGGTCGCCTGCTGTTCCCGCGGGCCTTGGTGGAAGACACCATTGCCAATGCCGGCCGCCATTTTGTGCTGCACGGGCAGGATCCGAAACATGACATGGAGCCCTGGGGCTCGAAGGTGTATTTCGGCACCGCGGGCGCGGCGGTCAGCATGGTGGACGCCCGCACGGGCGAATACCGAGATTCCACGACCCAAGACCTGTACAACATCGCCCGCGTGGTGGACACGCTGGAGCACATCCATTTCTTCCAGCGCTCAGTGGTATGCCGGGACCTGGCCCTGCCTGAAGAGATGGATTTCAACACCACCTACGCCTGCGTGGCGGGCACCACCAAACACGTGGGTGCCAGTTGGGTCGCGCCCGAGCATGTTGAGCAAAGCCTGAAGATGCTGCACATGATCGCTGGTGGCGAAGACAAATGGCGCGCCCGCCCCTTTGTCAGCCAGTCCAACTGCTTCGTCGTGCCGCCCATGAAGTTTGCCTATGACGCCTGCAAGTGCCTGGAAGTAGCGGTGCATGGCGGTATGCCTGTGCTGCTGCTGTCGGCCGGTCAGGCCGGCGCCACCGCCCCGGCCTCCTTGGCCGCTGCGCTGGTTCAAGAAGTGGCCGAGTGCTTAGCTGGCCTGGTGTATGTGAATGCGCTCAAACCCAAGGCGCCGGCCATTTTTGGCACCTGGTGTTTTGTGTCGGACCTGCGCACTGGCGCCATGTCGGGCGGCAGCCCGGAGCAGGCGCTGCTTTCAGCCGCCAGCGCCCAACTGTCGCGCTTTTACGATCTGACCGGCGGCACCGCCTCTGGCATGAGCGATGCCAAGCTGCCCGACGCCCAATCCGGCTATGAAAAAGCCTACAACCACGCGCTGGTGGGCAACAGCGGCGCCAACCTGATTTATGAGTCAGCTGGCATGCTGGCCAGTCTGCTGGGTTTCTCCCTGGAGAGCCTGCTGATCGACAACGACATCATTGGCGCGGTGCAGCGCACCATCCGCGGCATTGAGGTTGACGACGAGTCCATTTCGCTCGACACCATGCGGCAAGTCTGCTTGGAGGGCCCCGGCCATTACCTGGGCTCGGACCAGACCCTCAAGCTGATGCAACGAGACTACCTGTACCCGCAAATTGGCGACCGCTCCAGCCCGAACCAGTGGGTGGAGCAGGGCAGACCCACGTTGCTGGACCGGGCCTCCACAAAGCTCAACAGCATCCTGGCCAGCCACTACCCGACGCATATTCCAGCAGCCATTGACGAGGCCATTCGGCAACAGTTCCCGGTGCGCCTGCCGGTGGAGGGCATGCGGCCCAAGCCTGTCGTGCGCTAGGGCTGCGCCCTCAGGGGGGCAGCACCGCCGCTGGTTGGTGCGAGCGCCTGATGATGTACAGGCCGCAAGCAATGATGATCATCGCTCCCAGCAGGGTGTGCGTGCCGGGTAGGGTCTGCCAAATCAGCCAATCAAGCCCCAAGCCCCAGATCAGGGCGGTGTATTCCAGGGGCGCCACCACGGCGGCCTGACCATGTCGAAAGGCCTGGGTGATGGTCAATTGGCCCAAGAAGCCGGTGACCGCCAGCGCGGCGATCAAAGGCCAATGCGCCGGTTGGATGGCGACCCAGTTTGGCGCCGCCAGCAGGCCGGCGCCAACCCCGAGCTGCAGGGTCATCCAGAACACCAGGCTGCTGCTGGTGTCTGTGCGGCTGAGAATGCGTCCGGCCACTGCAGAGACCGCGTAACACACGGCCGCGCCCAGGACCGCCAGGGCACCCATAGACAGCATGGCATTGGCACTGGGGTTCATGGCCACCAGCACCCCGATCAGGCCGCCCAGCAGACAGACCCAGTGTCGGGTGTGGACGGTTTCTTTCAGGAACGGTACCGCCAGCACGGTGATGATGAGCGGCGCGATGAATGAGATGGCGTAGGCGTCGGTCAGGGTCAGCCTTTGCACGCCATAGGCGAACAGCGACAACATGACGATACCGATCACACCCCGAAACAGATGCAGCGGCCAGCGCACCTGCAGCAGCTGGCGGCCTTCACCCCGCCACAGCACGTACAGGCAGACCAGTGGCATGGCAGACAGCCCACGCAGTGCCGCGACTTGCATGGGCGGGTAGCTGCCGGTCAAGGCCTTCATGACCGCGTCCATCATGGAAAACGAGCCGACGGCAGCCAGCATGGCAGCGATGCCCAGGCTGTTTTCAGAATATTTCATGTGGCGTATTAGATAACAGCGGGTCCGAGCAGCGGTTCACGCCCAAACCTGTGTCGATGCGTGGGGCGAATATTGCTCCGGCCCGATTCAGTTCTGATTACACTGTACACAACCCAGCACACAAGGAGCCAGTATGTCCAGCACCATGACTATTCGTTTGGAAGACGGGGTCAAAAACCGGCTAGCCCAGCTCGCCAGTGTCACCCAGCGCAGTAAATCCTTTCTGGCTGCTGAGGCGATTGCGGCCTATGTGGATACCAACGAGTGGCAACTCGGCGAAATTCAGGCGGCGCTCGCCGAAGCCCAGGCCCAGGACTACGCCACCGATCAAGACATGGCCGAGCTGGCGCTGAAATGGAATGCCGGTGCCCAATAAAGTGAAGTGGCTGAGCGCAGCGCGGCAAAACCTGGATGACGAGGCCACCTATATCGCACAAGACGATGCTGTCGCCGCCAGTCGAGTTGTGGCACGGGTGTTGGACGCAGTGGCCCAGCTTGCGCAACAACCCGGTATAGGCCGATCGGGCCGTGTACCTGGCACCCGTGAACTGGTGGTGTTGAAAACCCGATATATCGTGCCCTACATCGTCAACGGCGATCAGGTCACCATCCTTCGGGTGATTCACACTTCAAGGCGTTTGCCCAAGCGCTGGTAGGCCAAATATGCCTCTGTCAATCTTGCACTAACGCGGTCCTGCGCGTCCAGGCTGTTGGCCGCGTTCCTTGAGATTTAGCTATATAAATAATAGCTGCCAACCAAGGTGCCACAAGGGCCAGCACCCGATTTGACCTGAAACTTAAGCGCTTGCCCAAAAGACAGCCAAGTTCTACAATGTAGTTCCATTTGTACTTACGGAGCGAATGATGAGCCACCAATCGTTTAGCGGCAAGAGCACCTCCATCGGCAATTCCAATGGTTTCAGGTTTGATGCAGCGCTGTTCAAGGCCAACCCCGAGTTTTTTGGCGAAGTGCGTGGCACTGTGTTGGCACCAGGGCAGATGCTGGTGTCGGTCGTGCCTAAGGGTGCGCCGGTGCTCGAGCTGCAGGACGAGGAGGGCAACCCGGTCATGCAGGCGTTTTTGAGTTTTCTGGCAGGGCAGATGACGGCGCACCCGGAGCTGATTGAGCCGGTGACCGAGGCCCAGATGGCCCACATCGCCGCCCTGGTCGAAGGCGTGGAGCCCGATTGATGCAAAAAAACGGATGGAACCTGTTTCAGTTCAAACCGTTTGCGCTGCGGCTACGGGCGCTGACACAAGACGTCGTGCACCTGGCCCAGGCCGACCCCACGGGCTACAAGCAGCACCCCAAAACCAAACTGCTGGCATCGGTTTACCAGTCGATGACCGTGACCGTGCCCACCAACCCTGCAGACCCGGTGTTCAGGCTCGGGCACACCCTGGGCAAGAGCCATGGCAACTGGCGGCGTGTCAAAAAAGGGCTGCCGCAGCGCTACCGGCTGTTCTTTATGTTCGCGTCCAACCCATTGGCGGTGGTCATTTATGCCTGGTTGAACGATGAGGACACGCTTCGCAAAGAAGGCAGCCGGACTGATGTTTACAAGGTGTTCCAACGCATGCTGGCGCGCGGCGAGGTCCCATCATCCATCGACGAACTGATCCGGGGCAGCGTTGACCCCCAGCCATGAAAACCAAGCCCGAATCCCTCATCCAAACCCTCGCCTAGCGCCTACGCGCCCAGGCCGTTGGCTGCGCTCATTGAGGCCACCGATGTGTCCGCAAGACAAGGTGAAAAAGCAAGCGCTTCTGGCTAAGTCGCACCCAGCCGGGTTGCCAGACACGCCGCCAGCAGTTCACCCGGTGGTCCAGATCGCACCGCCGCCTGCGTCAAAGGCGCCGGAAAAGCGCCGTAAGGTCCAAGCTTGGTGGCCGAATTAGCGGAGTAGGCATCGGGGCAGAGTGCCGGCGCGTAAACTGATCAAAGCCGTGTACGTGTTGCAGTTGCTTGCCTTGATTGATTGGAGCCCAGAATGAAGCCGACTTTCAACGACTTTCCCATAGAAATTTGCCCGTTGTCCGCCGAAGAAGGTGGGGGTTTTCTCGCGACTTTCCCGGACCTGCCAGGCTGCATGGCAGACGGAGAAACGCCCGAAGAAGCGATTGCCGACGCCCGCGGAGCTTTTGAGTGTTGGATGGACGCGCATATTGCAGATGGTCGTCCCGTACCATCCCCCGGCATGCTCAATGCGTCCGGTAAATTTGTGCAGCGCCTCCCCCGCAGCATCCATTCATGCCTTCAACACCAAGCCAAGGCCGAGGGTGTGAGCCTGAATCAGTTGGTGACAGCCTACATCTCTGAAGGTTTGGGCCGTCACAGCGCAGCTTGATCGCAGCATAGCCATCTGCGGTGCTCACTAGCTGGTATGTGCAGACCACCGGTTCGTACCCCAGCGGCACGGACTGGCTGTCGCGAAAGGCCCATTCGCCACGGTCGTTACCCGAGGTGTTGGCGTTGGAGCCATGCACCGTCAGCAAGCCCCACAGGGCCAGGTCACCAGGGGCAAGCTCAATGTCTACCGCCTTGTCCGGCCGGCCAAACACGGCAGCGTCCAGACGTGATCAGGTGATGCGGTTCAGCGTTTCTGACATCAGCAGCAAGAGCAGCAATGCCGCCAGCACCGCCGGCATGATGGCGCCCAGGCCGGCGGTGGCGGCCAGATAGCCTAGGCCGGCGGGGATCACGGCTGCGCCCACATAGGCAAAACCGACCTGGCGTGCGATCACTTTGGCTGCGGTGGCGGCGTCAAAGCGGCGCGCGGTCTCGTGCATCAGGCAGGGGTAGATGGGCGCACAGCCCAGGCCCAGCAGGATCAGGCCGGCCAGCGACAGCGGCACTGACAAGGCGCCCAAGCCAAACAGCACGGCGCCGACACTGGCGACGGCGATGCCCAGGCGCACCAATGGCCGGTTGCCCAGCCGCAGCGTCAGCAGGCCGGTGGCAAAGCGACCCAGCATGATTGCGCCAAAAAAACAAGACACCCAGAGTGACGCGGTTTTGGCATCCAGGCCCCGTCCGTCGACCAGCAGGCTGCCGGCCCACAAGCCCATGCTGATCTCCACCGCGGCATAGGCCAGGTACAGGGCCGGCGCCAACCAAAGTGCCAGGGTGCGCGCAGGCTTCTGCGGCTCAGCGTCAGGGCTGGCACCTTGACCGGTGTGCGCATTTGTATCTGCGTCGGCCGCCATTGCCTTATGCCTTTGCCAAAGCGGCAGCACCAGCAAAAACAGCAGTACCAGACCTAATTGCAGCCTGCCAATCACGCCATAGCCCCGTCGCCAGCCGTCTGTACTTACCAAGGTCCAGGCCATGATGAGCGGCCCGATCGTGGCGCCAATGCCCCAGCAGCCGTGTAGCCAGTTCATGTGGCGCGCACTGTAGTGGGCTGCCACAAACTGGTTCAGCCGGGCGTCCACCGCGCCGGCGCCCAGCCCAAGCGGCACCGCCAGCAGCAGGAGCAGCGCGAACGAGGGGCTTAGCGCAAAGCCGAGCAGGGCCAAGCCGGTCAGCAGGCCGCTTGCCGTGACCACCGGGCCGGTGCCCCAGCGCGCCAGCACCCGGCCGCCAACAAAGCTGGACAGCGCCGAGCAAACCGTCAGCACCAGGGTCACCATGCCCGCCGACTCCAGCGGCTGACCGAGCGATGAGCGCATGGTGGGCCATGCCACACCCAGCACGCTGTCGGGCAGGCCCAAGCTGATGAAGGCGAGGTAGATGGTGCCGAGCAGAACGGCCTGGCTCACAGCCCTTTCCTCACCAGATTATGATTGCTATAAACAATATAGCTAACTAACCAAGCTGCATAAGGGCTAGAGGCCGATTTCATCAATACTTCATGACGACCAGCCGGGTCTGGGTGAACTCGAGCATGCCGTGCTTGCCGTCGTCACCGCCCAGGCCGGAACGCTTCCAGCCGGCGTGGTAGCCCTGGTAGGGGTCGGCCGGGGTACGGTTGATGTACAGCTCACCGGCCTCGATCTCGTTGCTGGCCTGCATGATGTCTTGGTAATTGGCGGAGTAGATCACCGAGGCCAGCCCGAACTGGTGGTCGTTGGCCAGGGCCAAGGCGTGGTCGATGTCGCGGTAGGGCAGCACACACAGCACCGGGCCAAAGACCTCGTCTTGCACGATCTCCATGTCCTGGCGCACGTGGGTCAGCAGGGTGGCCGGGTAGAAGTAGCCAGGGCCGCCCGGCAGTACGCCGCCGCAGTCGAGATGGGCGCCCTGCGCCACCGCGCGCTGCACCATGGCGTGGATGTCGTCCCGCGCTGCGGCGCTGATCAGCGGCCCCATGTGCTCAGGGTGCGCAGCGCGGTCGCCAATTGCGCGCGCTGCCAACAGCGTTTTTAGCTTGGCTACCAGGGCATCGTGCACGGCTTCTTGCACATAGACCCTCTCCACCGCGGTGCACAACTGCCCGCAGTTGGTGGTTTTGGAGCGCACGATGTCGCTGGCCGCCTGGTCCAGATCGGCGTCGGCGGCCACGATGGCCGGGGTTTTGCCGCCGAGTTCGAGCGACACCTTGGCGATGTTGGTCTTGGCGTAGTCGAGCACGCGCCGGCCGGCATTCAGACCCCCAGTCAGGGTGATCATGGCCACCTTGGGGTGGGTGCACATGGCCTGCGCCTGTTCGTGGCCCATGGCCATGATGTTGACCACGCCCGGGGGCAGACCGGCGTCCAGCACCGCATGGGCGATCTCA
>CAXNFT010000088.1:0-9336 GCA_964201255.1 Rhodoferax sp. | reverse complement strand
GCCGGCACGTCGAGCGAAGTCGAGTCGCGGTCCGGGTCGGGGCCGCACATGGCGCTCAATAGCAGGGCGCAGTCTTCGGCGCTGCGCGCCATCGGGCCGGCTTGGTCCAGGCTGGAGGCGAAGGCCACCATACCGTAGCGCGAGGCGCGGCCGTAGGTGGGCTTGATGCCGGTGATGCCGCAAAAGGCCGCCGGTTGGCGGATCGAGCCACCGGTGTCGGTGCCGGTGGCCGCCGGCGTCAGGCGCGCGGCGACTGCCGCCGCACTGCCGCCCGACGAGCCGCCGGGCACGCGACTGGTGTCCCAAGGGTTGGTCACAGCCTGCGGTTTGATTGAGGGTACCGCCACATTTTCATTGGCCGAGCCCATGGCAAATTCATCGCAGCTGAGTTTGCCCAAAGTCACCATGCCCGCATCACCCAAGCGCTGCACCACGGTGGCGTTGAAGGGCGAGCGGTAGCCCTCCAGCATGCGCGAACCCGCGGTGGTGGGGAAGTCTTGGGTGACGAAGATGTCTTTGTGCGCAATCGGTACGCCCAGCAAAGGCAAGCGCTCGCCTGCCGCGATACGGGCGTCTGCCGCCCTGGCTTGGGCCAAGGTCACCTCAGAGTCCACACTTAAAAATGAATGATGGGGGTTGCCGCCCAATCGGGCCAGCAGGCGGGTGGCCAACTCCACCGCGCTCAACTCTTTCTTTTGGAGCAGCGCGGCCAAAGCGGCTACGCCCAAGGTGTGAAGATCACTCATGGCTTACTCGATCACTTTCGGCACCAGAAACAGGCCGTTTTCCACCGCCGGGGCACTGCGCTGGTTGGCCTCGCGCTGGTTGGGCTCGCTCGCCTGGTCGTCTCGCAGGCGCAGTGTCACGTCCTGCACGGTGGCAAAGGGGTGCGCCAGCGGCTCAATACCGGTGGTGTCGACCGAGCGCATGGTCTCAACCAAACCAAAAAAGCCATTGATCTGGGTCAGCATGCGTGCGCTTTCGGCAGGCTCCAGTTGGAGCCGCGCCAGGTTGGCAATACGGGCGATGTCGGAGGGGGTGAGGGACATGGCGAAATTTCGTTGGAAACCGGTTGTAAAACCGCCCTATTTTGGGGCGGTCAGGCCCCTGCTTCATAAGGCGATGGAGTATTATCCTGCCTTTACATGCGGGTCTGCTACGGCGCGGGTTTGCGCCGGAACAACTCCATCACGCACCAGTCAACACGGCGACAGCGGCCACTGTAGCAGGCCACGCCCGAGAGGATTTCTTAATGTTTGGAGCATTCCGTCAGTATTTTTCCACTGACCTGGCCATCGATCTTGGCACCGCCAATACCCTGATTTTTGTGCGCGACAAGGGCATTGTGCTCGATGAACCTTCGGTCGTCGCCATTCGCCACGAAGGCGGCCCGCAGGGCAAAAAGACCATTCAGGCCGTGGGCAAAGAAGCCAAGGCCATGCTCGGCAAAGTGCCGGGCAATATCGAAGCCATCCGCCCGATGAAAGACGGCGTGATCGCCGACTTCACCGTCACTGAGCAGATGCTCAAGCAGTTCATCAAGATGGTGCACCCACGCAGCGTCTTTCGGCCCAGCCCCCGCATCATCATTTGCGTGCCCTGCGGTTCCACCCAGGTCGAGCGCCGCGCCATTCGCGAGTCGGCCCTGGGCGCGGGCGCCAGCGACGTCTATTTGATCGAAGAACCCATGGCTGCGGCCCTTGGCGCCGGCCTTCCGGTGTCAGAAGCCAGCGGCTCCATGGTGGTCGACATCGGCGGTGGCACCACGGAAGTCGGCGTGATCTCGCTTGGCGGCATGGTCTACAAGGGCAGCGTGCGCGTAGGCGGCGACAAGTTTGACGAGGCCATCATCAACTACATCCGTCGCAACTACGGCATGCTGATCGGCGAGCCTACCGCCGAGGCGATCAAGAAAAAAATTGGCTCGGCCTTTCCCGGCAGCGAGGTGCGCGAGATGGAGGTGCGGGGTCGCAATCTGTCCGAAGGTGTGCCGCGCAGCTTCACAATTTCATCCAATGAAATTTTGGAAGCATTGACCGACCCACTCAACAACATCGTCTCGGCGGTCAAAAACGCGCTGGAGCAAACCCCGCCCGAGCTCGGTGCCGACATCGCCGACCGCGGCATGATGCTGACTGGCGGTGGTGCCTTGCTGCGCGACCTAGATCGCCTGCTGGCCGAAGAAACCGGCCTGCCGGTGCTGGTGGCGGAAGACCCGTTGACCTGCGTGGTGCGCGGCTGCGGGATTGCGCTGGAGCGCATGGATCGCCTGGGCTCGATCTTCACCAGCGAATAGCAGGCGGTTGCGGCGATGCCTCTCGGTACGCTGGACAGAACGCCACCTCCATTTTTCAGGCAAGGGCCGTCGGCCCTGACCCGACTGGCGTTTTTCAGTCTGCTGGCCATCGTCTTGATGGTGGCTGACACGCGCTACCAGGTCGTGCGGCCCCTGCGGGCGAGCATCGCCACCGCGCTGTATCCGCTGCAATGGCTGGTCATGAGACCCGTGGCCTGGGCGCGGGACGGCAATGACTATTTTGAATCGCTCCAAACCGCCCAGGCCGCCTTGACAGCAGCCGAGAAGAAACTCAACCTTCAGTCACAGCGAGCGGGGCAAGTGGAGCAACTCAGCATTGAGAACGGCCGCTTGCGCCAGCTGCTGGGGCTGCGTGAACGGCTGAATACAGCTGGTCAGGCGGCCCAGGTACTTTACGACGCCGCTGACCCGTACACCCGCAGGGTGATCATCGACCGCGGCATGGTCCATGGCGTGGCCACCGGTTCGCCCGTATTGGACGAAACCGGCGTGCTGGGGCAAGTGACCCGGGTCTACCCCTTGGTCAGCGAGGTGACCCTGGTGACCGACCGGGACCAGGCTATCTCGGTACTCAACACCCGCACAGGGGCGCGTGGCCTGGCATTTGGTGACCCGGCTTCACGTGGCGGCGCGCTGGAGCTGCGCTTCATGGCCGCCAACGCAGACGTCCAGGTCGGCGACCTGCTGAGCACCAGTGGTGTCGACGGCGTCTACCCGGCCGGGCTGCAGGTGGCACGGGTGGAGAAAGTGGAGCGCCGCGTGGATACCGCTTTTGCCCGCATCAGCTGCCAGCCGTTGGCCCTGGTGAGCGGGGTAGAGCATGTGATGGTGCTGGCGCCCATGGCGGTGCAGGCTCTGCCGCCGGACGACGCCCGCACCGGGTCAGTGCCACCCAGAAAAGGGGCCCACAAGTGATCATGCGGCCTGGCCAACAGCTGCTGCTGCCAGCCCAACCCCTGTTCATTTGGGGCACGCTGATAGCCGCCCTCAGCCTAAATATGCTGCTCAATATGGGCTTGTGGGGACGCGCCGCCTGGGTACCGGATGTGCTGGCTCTGGTGACGGTGTTCTGGATCGTGCACCAGCCACACCGGGTGGGCATGGGGTCTGCGTTCCTGTTTGGACTGCTTCTGGATGTGCACCAGGGCTCGATGCTGGGCCAGCACGCCCTGGCCTACACCGCCATGGGCTTTCTTGCCATTGCGCTGCAGCGACGGCTACCCTGGTTCACTGTGCCGTCGCAAGCCTTGCAGATTCTTCCCCTGTTCTTGCTGGCGCATGCCCTGGAACTTAGCGTGCGCATGGCGGCGGGCGGCACCTTTCCCGGACTGGCGATCCTGCTGGCGCCACTGCTGGAGGCACTGCTGTGGCCGCTGGTCAGCGTGCTGCTGTTACTGCCGCAGCGCAGGGCCCCTGACCCTGACGCACACCGGCCACTCTAGCCTGCCCTGCCAATATGCCCACCACTGTGACTGAGCTGCGCAATGTCGAGGCTGATCTGAGCCGCTTCCGCGACCGGGTGCTGGTTGCTACCTTGGTCGTCATGGCCTGCTTGGCGCTGCTGATCTTGCGGCTGGGCTATTTACAGGTCGTCCGGCATGAAGACCTGCTGGAGCAGGCCGAGAACAACCGCACTGCCATCATTCCGGTGGTGCCCAACCGCGGCCTGATCATGGACCGAGAGGGGATTGTCCTGGCCACCAACTACTCAGCCTACACGCTGGAAGTGACGCCCTCAAAGGTGAGCAATCTGGAGCAGACCATCGACCAGTTGGCCCAGGTGGTGGACATCACAGCGCGCGACCGCCGCCGGTTTCGCAAGCTGATGGAGGAGTCGCGAAGCTTTGAGTCACTGCCCCTTCGCACCCGCCTGAGCGATGAAGAGGTCGCCCGCTTTGCCGCGCAGCGCTACCGTTTTGCCGGGGTCGACATCAAGGCCCGGCTGTTCCGCAATTACCCCTATGGTGAACTCGCCAGCCACGTGATCGGCTATATCGGGCGGATCAACACCGCCGAGAAAGAGAAACTCGAGGACTCGGAGGACCCGGCCAATTACCGCGGCACGGAATACATTGGCAAACTCGGGATCGAGCAGAGTTTCGAGGCCGAGTTGCATGGCGTCACCGGGGTCGATTCGGTCGAAACCTCTGCAGGTGGTCGCGCCACCCGCAAACTGGCCAGCCAACCGGCCACGCCCGGTAACACGGTGCAGTTGTCGATTGATATCAAGCTGCAGCAACTGGTGGAAGAACTGTATGGGTCGCGCCGGGGCGCTCTGGTGGCCATGGACCCCAAAACCGGAGAAATTCTGGCTTTTGTCAGCAAACCCACCTTTGACCCTAACCTGTTTGTGGAAGGCATTGACAGCGAGAGCTGGCAAGCCCTGAACGAATCCCCCGACAAACCGCTGCTCAACCGAGCACTGCGCGGTACCTACCCGCCCGGCTCCACCTACAAGCCCTTCATGGCCCTGGCCGCCTTGGAGACTGGCATGCGGCGACCCGAGCAATCGATTGCCGACCCGGGGTTTTTCATGTTCGGCGGCCACCGCTTCCGCGATGACAAGGAAGGCGGCCACGGCATGGTCAATATGTACAACTCGATCGTTCAGTCGTGTGACACCTATTACTACGTCCTGGCCAATGACATGGGGGTCGACAGCATCCACGATCAGATGCAACGTTTTGGCTTTGGCGAATTAACCGGCATCGACATCCTGGGCGAAGTGCGTGGCCTGCTGCCCTCTACCGCCTGGAAGCGGCGCGCCTATAAACGCGCCGACCAACAGAAGTGGTACGCCGGCGAGACCATCTCTTTGGGCATTGGCCAGGGCTACAACAACTTCACCATGTTGCAGTTGGCGTCTGCCACCGCCACTCTGGCCAACAACGGCGTCAAGATGAAGCCGCACCTGGTGCGCCAGGTGGTTGATGTGCTAACCCGCAGCCCACGGCCAACCATCCAGCAGGCGGTTGGGAGCACTGTGGCCAGCCCGGAAAACATTGCCGTGATTCGGGATGCGCTGGTGGGCGTCAACATCGAAGGCACCTCAGCGTCCAGCTTCGTCGGCGCTGACTACACCAGTGCCGGCAAAACCGGCACCGCCCAGGTCTTCCAGATCAAGCAGGGCGAAAAATACGTCGCCTCCCGCATCGATGAGCGACTGCGTGACCACGCTTTGTACATGGCGTTTGCGCCTGCCGAGGCGCCAAAGATCGCGCTGGCCTTGGTCGTGGAAAACGCCGGCTTTGGCGCCCAGAATGCCGCGCCGATCGCACGCCGGGTATTTGATTTCTGGTTGACGGGCCGTTACCCCAGCGTGGAGGACATTGCGGCCGTGCAAAAGGCGCAAACCACGGCTCCGTTAGGCAAAGCCCGCAGCGTGAGCGACCTGGCCTGGCCTACAACGGGTGCCGCGCCAACCCTTAGCACGCCGTGATGCGATCGCGACCGGCTAATTTCGATTGGTAAAGCGCCCGATCGGCGCGCTCGATCAGGGCCTTTGCTTGGTCGCCTGGCCTGAGGGAGGCTACACCGCCAGAGATAGTGATCGACACCGCAACGCTGTTGGATCGACGATCACGGATTTTGATGGATTTGGTGCGTTGTCGAACGCTTTCTGCCACCTGGTTAGCCATCTCTAGCGTGCAGTCGGGCAACAGAATGACAAACTCCTCACCCCCATACCGGGCCACAGAATGGGACGGCAGGTGGGCCGCACACACCTTGAGTGTTTCGCCTACGGCCTGAATCACCCGATCGCCCATCACATGGCCATACAGGTCATTGACCTTCTTGAACAGGTCAATATCAAAGAGGATCATGCAGTGTGAGACCCCATTCTTGGGCGCGACCCCCGCCATGGCGGCCAGACTTTGGTCAAAGCCCTTGCGGTTCAGAATGCCTGTGAGTGGGTCAATCAAGGCCTCGTCGAGCGCCCGCGTCAGTTCATTGGACAGCCGGTCGATTTCCATCCGACACAAGGTCACCTCGCTGGACAACTCCCGCGCAGTCAGGCCCATTTGGGTGGTTTCATCTAGGATGCGGGTGATAAGCGGCTGGACCGCCAGAGGGACATCGCTCTTGATCTCATGAACCAGTTCGTTCAACTGCCCCTCATAGGCGCCGGCTTGTTCACCGGCTCGCGAGGCGCTGCCCCAGACGCCCGTCATCACCCGCTGCAACTGCAGGCTGACCTGCTGCATGGACTGGGCATCTGGCTCGGCCACACACTCTTGGTGCAGTCGGGCCAAGGTGGCGTCCGACAAGCGGGGTTCAGTTTGCTGCGCCTGTACCAGCGCTTGCGTCAATCGGCTGTTGATACCGGCTAAATACTCATACCAGACTGCGAAATTCACCGGGTTAAACGCGGCATCGTGCTGTGCCATCACGGCCACGACCTGCCGCATGATTTCGGCGCTCTGCTCTTTGGATTCCCGGTATCTCGAAGAACTGCTTGTCATAGCCTGCATTCTCCCACTGTTCAGGCGGGGATAACAAGCGCCTTGGCAGCCAGCCTGCAGACCGGTGCCAGTAGGGGCTCTGAATCAAAAAAACACCGGGGTTGCCGGTGTTTTTTTGAGCGCGTTGGCTGTGGTGCCGCGGTGCACTGGGTGAGTGCCGGCCGGCGTGTCTCCTGGGGCCCTCGCCTTTGGTGGGCCTTACAGCCGCTGGTGAGTTGGCCTGACTCTAAGTCAATGGCGCGCCGGCAACATCAGGACTTACCCTCTGGGGATTTACCCTGCACGCGCCCGGGCCGCGTCTTCAAAAATCCACTGGGCCGCCTTCTCGGCCATCATCAGGGTGGGCGAATTGGTGTTGCCGCTGGTGATCACCGGCATCACGCCGGCGTCCACCACGCGCAGGCCCGCCACCAGCCCGCCAGGGCCGCGCACCCGCAGCCGCGCATCCACCACCGCCATCGGGTCATCGTCCCGCCCCATCTTGGTGGTGCCCACCGGGTGGAAGATGGTGGTGGCGATGTCACCGGCAAGGCGTGCCAGGTCGGCGTCGGTCTGGAACTGGACGCCCGGCTTGAACTCTTGCGGCGCATAGCGCGCCAGCGCCGGCTGGGCCACGATGCGCCGCGTGACCCGCAAAGAATCGGCAGCCACCTGCCGGTCGGCGTCGGTACTGAGGTAGTTGGGCGAGATCAGCGGCGCCACCTCAAAGCGCGGGCTCTTGATCTGGACTGTGCCGCGGCTCGTGGGGTTGAGGTTGCAGACGCTGGCGGTAAACGCATTGAAACGATGCAGCGGCTCGCCAAAGGCATCCAGGCTCAGCGGTTGCACGTGGTACTGGATGTTGGGCCAGGGCTGGGCCGGGTCGCTGCGGGTGAAGGCGCCGAGCTGCGACGGCGCCATGCTCATCGGGCCCGTCCGTTTGAGCGCATATTCCAGCCCGATCATGGCCTTGCCCCACAGGGAATTGGCCTGGGTATTGAGGGTCTTGACGCCACTGACCGTGAACACGGTGCGGATCTGACGGTGGTCTTGTAGATTGGCACCCACGCCCGGTGCGTCATGCAGCACCGCAATACCGTGCTGCTGCAGCAAGGCGCCTGGGCCAATGCCCGACAGCTGCAGCAATTGCGGTGAGCCAATACTGCCGGCACTCAGAATCACCTCGGCCCGAGCCGTGGCGGTGACGATCTGGTCGCCACCGTGGGCTGTGACGCCAGTGCAGCGCAAACGCCCGTCAGGCTGCGTTTCCAACACCAGCGAGGCCACCTGGGCCGAGGTCCACATCTCAAAATTGGATCGGGCGTAACAGGTGGGGCGCAAAAAAGCCTTGGCCGTGTTCCAGCGCCAGCCCGACTTCTGGTTGACCTCAAAGTACGAAACGCCCTCGTTATTGCCACGGTTGAAGTCGGTGGTGGCGGGCACGCCAGCCTGCTGCGCCGCCTGGGAAAAGGCATCCAGAATGTCCCAGCGCACGCGCGGCTGCTCAATACGCCACTCGCCGCCGGCCTTGCGGCCACGCAACAGCTTGCGGTAGGGCGTGCTGTCGTCTTGCATCAGCTCGGGTGCCGTGCCTCGCGCGCCATGCGACGGCGTGGCGCCGGCGTAGTGGTCTTCGTGCAGCTTGAAGTACGGCAGGGATTGGTCCCAGCCCCAAGTGGGGTCGCCGGTGAGGGCGGCCCATTGGTCGTAATCACGCGACTGGCCGCGCATGTAAATCATGCCGTTGATGCTGCTGCAGCCGCCCAGCGCCTTGCCGCGCGGGTAGCGCAGGGCACGGCCGTTCAGGCCGGGCTGGGGCTCGGTCTTGTACAGCCAATCGGTCCGCGGGTTGCCAATGCAGTACAGGTAACCGACCGGAATGTGGATCCAGTGGTAGTCGTCGCGGCGACCGGCCTCGATCAGCAGGACGCGCTTGCTGGCGTCGGCCGACAGGCGGTTGGCCAGCAGGCAGCCGGCGGTACCGGCGCCGACGATGATGTAGTCAAATTCAGTGCTCATAAGCCCATTTTGCCGTACCACAGCGGCGCTGTAGGCCGAGCAACCGCAATCCAGGCGCTTTGGCACCACGCCAGCGCTGCCCGGCCTTGGGGAGCCCGGCTACCCTGCACCTGAGCACTGCGCGTGTTCAGCGGCCAAGCCGGAGAATTTTAATATTGAAATATTAACGTAAAAAGTTATACTTTCAATGATGATAAGCCGCCAGTTCGAATCCACCGTCCGTCAAACACTGTTGCAAGTCCCAGCCGTGGTGCTGCTGGGGCCGCGCCAAGTGGGCAAAACCACTTTGGCCCGCACCCTTGCCAAAGACTGGCCCGGCGGCGCGGTGTATTTGGACTTGGAGCGCCCTGCCGACCGCCTGCGCCTGGACGATGCCGACACCTACTTGCGAGCCCAGCAGGGCAAACTCGTGATACTGGACGAAATCCACCGTGCGCCTGGCGTGTTTGAAATTTTGCGCGGCATCATCGACGACAACCGGCAAGCCGGGATTCGCAACGGCCAGTTTTTGCTGCTGGGCTCTGCAGCACTTGACCTGATGCGCCAAAGCAGCGAAAC
>CAXNFT010000087.1:0-9377 GCA_964201255.1 Rhodoferax sp. | reverse complement strand
CGGGGATCGTTGGCATACTCAGGCAGCTGGCCGGTGATCGGCGCATCAAAATTCGGGATAACACCCTGCTGAATGGCCAGGCCGACCTGCATGGTAGTGATGGTCTTGGCGACCGAGAACGAATTGGTCCGGCTGTTCTGGTCGTAGGGCGCAAAGTACTGCTCATGCACGACGGCGCCGTTTTGCGCCACCAAAAAGCCAGCCGTGCCATATTGCTTGAGATAAGCCTGCATCGCAGGGTCGAGCGGCCGCTGGTTATAACGTCCATCTTTGGGCCAGTCTTGCGGCGTGCCGGCGGGTATGGTGCGCTGCGCAAAATTGGCGGCAGCGTCAATATGGGCCGTGGTGTGACCCTGCCAGTAGGTGGCGGCCAAGGCGCGCCAGAAATAACCGTGACCGCTAAGCTGAATCGCCAGCGCCGCGAGCAGCAGCAGCGCCACCAGCACAATACCGAGCCGGCGCAAAAAGATACGTGTGCCTTGCATGACTGTCTCCGTTCTTGTTGTGCTTGGCCGGACGCCAGGATCTGACCGACAAACCCGCAGTTTACGCGCCCGGGGAGGGTCAGGGTGGGCCAGAAAAATCGACAGTTAAGCGGCTCAATTGCCAACGGACTCGGGCAGCCGCTGCAGGGTCCGTACGGGCGAGGCCAGGATGATGAGCAGTTGAACGAGAAAGCACGCCACCACGGCGAACAGGGCTTCGGCTTCTCCCCATTGGCTACCGATCAGGCCACCCATTGCAGCACCCAAGGGCCGCGCACCCGAGCTCACCACCATGTTGATGGACCCCACGCGACCCAACATTCGCAGCGGCGTGACCGTCTGGCGCAAGGTGGTAGAGGTGATGACCCATATGATGGGTCCGAACCCGAACAACCAGAATGACAACGCGGCCAGCAAGCCCTGCGGCACCAGCAGGGTCGCCGCCATGACCAGGGCAGCCACCAGCGAGAACGCTGGCCCCAACACAATCGCTTGCCCTGCGCTCAACCAGCCCACGATGCGCGGAGCCGCCAACGCCCCCATCACCATGCCAACCCCATAGAGAGCCAGGCTCAGCCCCACACCCGAGGCGCTCAGCCCCAGCACACGGATCGCGTAGGGGACGTAGCTGGCCTGCAACATGAACCACCCCAGGTTCCAAAACACCGAGGTCAGCGCTATAGGGCGCAACAGTCGATGGCGCCACACCAGGGCTGCACCCTCGCGTAACTCCAGCAGCGGATGACGCCTTACGGCGACAGCCCGCACTGGCTCGGCGATCTGCCAGAGAAAGAAGACCGCGGCCACCGACATCATGGCCGAGAGTACGAACGCCGAGGTCGCACCGGTCCAGCCGATCAGCGCGCCTGCCAGGGCTGGCCCTCCAGCAAAAGCCAGACTGCGGGCCAGTTCGAGCCGGCCGTTGGCACGGGTCAGCGCGTCCGAAGCAACCAGCGCGGGAACCAGTGAGGGCGCGGCCACGCTGAACGCCACGGTGCCGACGGCCGCCAAAAAACCGACGCCCGCCAGCAGACCGATGGACAGCTGATCCGCCAGCAGCGCCGCGACCAGCAGCAGCAGTGCCAGCGCACGCAGCATTTCAGACACCGCCATCAACATGCGCCGAGAACTGCGGTCTGCCAGCAGACCCAGGGGTATGGCTAGCAACAAGAAGGGCAGCGACTGCACCGAGGCCAGCAGGCCCACCTCGCCCGGCCCCGCTTTCAGGAGCAGCACCGCCAACAAGGGCGCTGCCGCCAGGCTCAGTTGCTCGGCGGCCTGTGCCATGAGGTTCGCCCATGAGAGGCGCTGAAATGCGGGAGAGAGTGTGGCGGGCATCGGATATCCTGGTGAAGTCTCATGGTACGCGCTCAGGTATGCCCCGACTTGATGAGTTCGACGGCATCCCGACAATCGTGCCGTGATGCGCAACAACTGCCGAGCAAACCGCTGCCAGGGTTGAATGCCCCCCAAAAGGCGACGGCACTCTCGCGCACGGCCTATTTCGCATATAGTGTTTTGGTCGTTACACTCCCCACTGTCAACCGCTCGCGCCAGAGGTTTTATGAAGATCTACGATGCCATAGTTTGGACCGAAAAAGCCATTTTGGTGCTGATCGCCGGTTTCACGGTCTACGCCGTGGGTCTTGAGATGCTCAATATCGTCGTGATGCGCTCGGTCAAGCTGACTGACCTGCTGTTGCTGTTCATCTACGCCGAGGTCTTGGGCATGGTGGCCGGTTTCTACAAGAACCGACGCATTCCCATCACGATTCCTATCTTCATCGCGATCACCGCGCTGTGCCGCTTGATCATCCTCCAGGGCAAGGAAGTCAACGCTATCAACATCATTTATGAAAGCGGTGCCGTGCTGTTGCTGGCGATGGCCGCACTGGTCATCCGCTGGAATCTGATCAAATTACAGCGCCCACCGCAGCCAGTTTCAGCAGATGATGAAGACCTGTGACCGGTTTACCCCAGAAATTCCCTTTTTTGCCTGAAAGTATCCGCTCATGTCGTCGGTGAAGTCTTGTATTGAAAAAAAGTCCGGTGTTGTTTTCTCGCTGCCGTCGACTGCCTCCGTGCACCAGGCCTTGGAGTTGATGCGCAACAACCGTATCCGTTCGGTGATGGTGATTGATGACGGCACCCTGGCCGGCATCGTGACGCAGGGCGACTGCGCCATCAAGGTTTTATTGCCCGGCCTGAGCGCCAAGCAGATGCTTGTTGCGGAGATCATGACCCGCTCGCCGCTGACTGTCACCATGAACGAGACGCTGCAGCAATGCATGGCCATCATGACCTCGCGCAATTTCCGCCACCTGCCGGTACTGGACAAGGGCCGGGTGCTGGGCATGGTGTCAATTGGCGACATCGTCAAAGACATCATGAGCCTGCAGGGCGACCAGATCATGTTCCTGGAAACCTACATCAAGGGTCACGGCGCAGCCTGAATTCCCCGGGAGATAATGCCGGCCACATGGCACTTATCACCCTTCTTGACGCCCAGCTGGCTTTTGGGCACGTTGCCCTGCTCGATCACGCTGATTTTTCTCTTGAATCGCAGGAACGGGTCGGACTGATTGGCCGTAACGGCGCCGGCAAGTCCTCGCTGCTCAAAATCCTGGCCGGCATGGAAAGGCCGGACGACGGCACCGTGCAGGTGCAGGGCAACACCCGCATCGCCTACGTGGCGCAGGAGCCCATTCTGGATGCCGACGCTACTGTTTTTGTAGCTGTAAGTGCAGGTCTGGCAAGGGTTGTGGCCTTAATTGATGAATATTCGCAGGGCCACGGCGACCTGGACGCCATGCAAAGCGAGATCGAGGCGCTAGACGGCTGGAACTGGGAGCAGCGGGTGACCGAGACCCTGCACCGGCTGCACCTTGACCCCGAGGCCACCGTGCGCACACTGTCCGGCGGCACCAAAAAGCGCGTGGCGTTGGCGCAGGCGCTGGTGGCGCAGCCCGACGTGCTGCTGCTCGACGAGCCCACCAACCACCTGGACCTGGACTCGATTGAGTGGCTTGAGGGTCTGCTGGTCGAGTTCAAGGGCAGCATCATCACCATCACCCACGACCGCGCATTTCTGGACCGGGTGGCCACCCGTATTGTGGAACTGGACCGGGGCCGGCTCTTGTCCTACCCTGGTAATTTTGCGGCCTACTTGACGCAAAAAGAAGAACAGTTGGCGCAAGAAGCCGTCATCAACGCGCGTTTCGACAAGTTGCTGGCGCAAGAAGAGGTGTGGATCCGCAAGGGCGTGGAGGCCCGGCGCACCCGCGCCCAAGGGCGCATCACTCGCCTGGACCGGCTGCGCGCCAGCCGCGAAGCCCGGCGCGAGACCCTGGGCAGCGTCAACATGGACGTGGCCAGCGGCGCCGCCAGCGGCCAACTGGTGGCTGAGCTGACCCATATCTCCAAGTCGTTTGGCGAGCGCGTGATCGTTCGCGACTTCAGCGCCACGATTCTGCGCGGCGACAAGGTGGGCCTGCTCGGGCCCAACGGCGCTGGTAAGACCACGCTGCTCAAACTGATTTTGGGTGAACTCGCGCCCGATCCGGCACCCGCTAACGCCCCCGCACCCGAGCCCGGCCACAGCCGCTGGGGCACGGTGCGCCAAGGCGCCAATGTGCAGGTGGCGTACTTTGACCAGATGCGTAACGCGCTGGACCTAGATGCCACACTGGAAGACTTCATCAGCCCAGGCAGCGAGTGGATCGAGATTGGCCGTGAGCGCAAACACGTCAAAAGCTATCTGGGCGACTTTTTGTTCTCGCCGGCGCGGGCCAATTCGCCGGTGCGTTCGCTCAGCGGCGGTGAGCGCAACCGCCTGTTGCTGGCCCGCCTGTTCGCACGGCCAGCCAATGTGCTGGTGCTGGACGAGCCCACCAACGACCTGGACATCGACACCCTGGAGCTGCTGGAAGACCTGCTGCAAAGTTACGACGGCACCGTGTTTCTGGTCAGCCATGACCGCACCTTTCTTGACAACGTGGTCACCAGCACCATTGCCTGTGAGGGAGAGGGCCGCTGGCGCGAGTACGAAGGCGGCGTCACCGACTGGCTGACGCAAAGCGCACGCGCGACAGAGTTGGCCAAAAGCAAGGGTCAAAAAGGGGCCCAGCCCTTTAATTACGGGCGTGAGCAGCTATCAAAAAAGGAGCAAGCTAAGCCATCCGCGCTACCCAGCATGCCGCCCGCTGCCCCACCGCCCAAAGCACGCAAACTCAGCTTCAAGGAGCAGCGCGAGCTCGATGGCCTGCCCGAGCGGATTGCGGCCTTGGAGGCCGAGCAGCAAGACATCGCCGCGCTGCTAGCAGACGGCACGTTGTACGCCACTGACAACGCCCGCGCACTCAGCCTGGCGGCGCGCAGCGCGAAGATCGACGATGAGCTGCTGACTGCGCTGGAGCGCTGGGAAACACTGGGCAGCCCAGCCTAACCACCAAAACGCCAGCTCTGGAGCGGCGCAATCGTGACAAAGGAGACAGGGCCGTCATTCCCGTGACAACGGGAATCCACAGGGGAATGGATCACCGATCAGGTCGGGGATGACTGTGAGGCCTTTCCCTGATGGTCTGGCTTCAAATACGGTGCATTTGCGATGATCTGATTTTCGTCGGTGCCCAGATCCGCAGGCCTGCCGGAATTTATTCAATCCGAACACTGACTCAATTCAATCGAATTTTGTGCGTCGCATGTCGTCTTCAAGTCATTGCTGTAAACGTCGCAGTTCGTGGATGCCGTTGCGCAGACTTTCTTGCAACAGACCGGTATCGTAACTGTAGGAAATCATGCGAAACCCGCGTTCCTGCCAATCTTTCACGAGTTCCATCGTGTGCGCCATGCACGCCGCGGTCTTGATCAACTCGGGCTGACGCACTCAGCGACTGCAGACAGCTATTCCGCGGCTCAAGCGCGGTAACTTCCTCACTGCTAGACTGCACGCCCGACCCGGAAAGCCGACGGTGCGGATATTCGTAAAACATATACAGAGACATTAGCCCCTACTAAGGAGACAAAAACATGCGAAACCATCCCGTGCCTTTGCAATCTACTGTGCCAACTTCACGCCCAGTCGTCTCCCTGCTTGCAGGGTGCGCCATGGTAATTGGCGCTGCCCTGTTTGGTGTGACCGGCACAGCTGTACACGCCCAATCAAAGGACCGGACAGTGTCACCAGCAGATTGGAACAAGATCCTGACAGACGCCAAGAAGGAAGGTCTTGTTGTGGTTTACACCACGACGGCACCGGCTGTTCATGAGCGCATCAAAGCCGATTTTGAGAAGGCCTACCCGGGCATCAAGATGGACGCCATACGTGTTATTGGGAACTTGATCAATACCCGGGTCGAACAGGAGCGTGCGGCAGGCAATATCGAAGCCGACGCCATCATCACCTCGGAACTCGTTTGGTCGGCAGCTGCCGCGAAAAAGGGCTGGCTGCGGGTACCCGTCGGCCCTAATGCCCAAGCGTGGCCAGAATCCGGGATGCGGCAAGGCGCGGTGCCACTCATTGGCGTGAACCCATTTGTCATGGTCTACAACACCAATCTCGTCAAAACCACGCCGACCGGATACCAAGACCTACTCAAACCCGAGTTCAAAGGTCGGATTGGTTCGACTGCGCTGGTCGGCGACCTCACCGTTGGTTGGTATGACTGGATGGAGAAAACGCAAGGCGCAGGCTTTCTGGCCAAGCTCGCGGCGCAGAACATGAAGACCTACCCTGGTGCAGTAGCACCGACACAAGGGGTGGCCGCTGGCGAACTGTCAATCAACCTGTGGACCGTGTTCTCCGTCACCAATCCGCTGGTGGATGCCGGTGCTCCCATCAAGACAGTTGTTGTGAATCCAAGCTATGGTGCCGCCTATGGGGGTGGCGTTGTAGCGGGCTCCAAACGTCCGAATGCAGCCTTGGTCTTCATGGATTACATGATGTCGGTACGCGGGCAGGGCCAGATGGTTGGCAAGGGCGAAATGGCCAGTGCCTTACCCAACGTCCCTGGCTCACTGGACATCAAGGCCGTCACCTTGCATGACGACGACAAATACACCCCCGACGTCGTCAATGCCTTCACGGTCAAGTGGAACGCATTGTTCGCACCCCGTTAAACGCCACAAAGTCGGTTTGCCACGACGCAATCGTGGCAATGGAGATCGGGCCGTCATTCTCGTGACGACGGGAATCCACAGGGGCATGGATCCCCGATCAGGTCGGGGATGACGGCTGGATTAGCTGCGACCGGCCATGCTGGTTGACGCCGTCCACACAAGCAGCCAAACCCTTGAACTCCAGCTGCCGGGTCTGCTGCTCCAGTGCATCCACAGCAGCTAGGTACCGTTGATCCGGATACCCGAGTTCCCCACGATCAGAAAATGCAAGCAGTCACCGGCATCTTGCACGATGGCCGCTGAGAACACGGCGGTGGCAAATGTACCGCCTGTCAATTGCATTGAAATTAGTTAAAAAACGACATAATCACCATTTGTTAAGTGATTAAACGACATTTTCAAGAACTGGGGTTTGATTTCTAAGTGCTTTTCAGCCAAACTGCTTGGCGACATGCTAGCGCGCTCAGATTTAGAACTTAGTCGATAAACGACAAAAAAGCCTGTTTTTTAGTTAAAAAGCGACGCTCCGGCCCAACTTCTTAGTAGCCCACCGACAAAATGCTCATATCCAAGCTATCCCCGCCTGCAGAGGAGGTCATCTTCAGCGCGACTCTCTCGGCCGCAGAGGCTCGAAAGCTACAGCGGCAAGCAGCGAACGAGCAGCTCTCGCGTGTCTACAGCGGGGTTTACGCGGCAAAACAATCTGAGGACGAGCTCAAAGCACTTGTCCGAAGAAACTGGCAGCGCGTCGTGGGGGTGCTTGTTCCAGGCGGAGTCGTGTCGCACATCAGCGCAATGCGAGGAGGCTTGCTGGAGTCAGGTGAGGTGATCCTCTCACACCCGAGCTCGTTTAATCGCAAGCTTCTTCTACCAGGGGTGACTGTCAGGGTTGTCAGGGGGCCAGGCCCACTTCCGGGAGACTTGAGCATCGGAACAACAGGTATTCAATTTGCCAGCCGAGCCCGCATGCTTCTGGAGAACATTGGCCGAAAGGGAGACCTCCGGGCATCCGAAGCGGATGTTGAGGAGATGCTTGTCGCCATCTTGAACTCGTCGGGGGAAAAAGCTCTGAACGACGCCCGGGACCAAGCTGCCGCCTTGGCCTCGCCGCTTGGGGCTGAAAAATCCCTTGGGCGCCTGACAACCATCATTGGCATGCTACTGGGGACGTACTCTAAAGGCGAACTCACAACTAAGGCTGGGCGGGCAGTTGCTCGAGGTACGCCTGTCGACCGGGAGCGTCTTGAGCGCTTCGAGGTACTGGCCGCGCACTTGCGTACGGTTGCGCTACCGCATATCGAACGCACCTTGCAGGGTGTTGCGAGGCAAAACGCCGCTTTCCTTGAGTCCTATTTCTCGAACTACGTGGAGGGCACAAAGTTCGATATTCAACAGGCGCGCGACATCGTCATGAACAACAAGGTCATGACGAGCCGCCCAAAAGACTCCCACGACATCCTTGGCGTGTTTCGGCTTGCTATCACGTCTCCGTACCGCGATAGCCCACCGTTGGCAGGAGAAGAATTCCTTGCTGGACTGGAAAGCTGGCACGCGGAGATGCTGAAAATGAGACCCGAAGCGCATCCAGGCAAGCTCAAGCTCGAACTCAATTACGCCGGGACGACGCAATTCGTTGACCCAGCCTTGGTTAGAGGGACTTTCGCCGAAGGCTCCGCGTTAGCACGTTCCGTGCCGGAGGGCCTGGCACGCGGTGCGTACTACGCCTTCTTGGTTTCGGAGGTACATCCGTTCGATGATGGTAACGGCAGGCTGTCGCGACTTGTCATGAACGCTGAGCTCACGCGTTCGGGGGCTTCTCGAATCATCATCCCCACGCTGTACCACTTGCAGTACGTAGACTGCGCCCGGGCACTGACTCGAAAAAATGAGCCGCATGGCTTCGTACAAACCCTCGCAAAAATGGCACGCTGGTCGAGCCAGTTCAACTACGAGGGCCTCGGCCCTTTAATTGACGAAGTGCGCAAGACAAACGCTCTGGAAGAATCGCCAGTTGAATTCCAACTACTCAACTTGGACGGAAGCCGGGCAGCGTAGGCCATTGTGGTCGAGTCCGGGCGCTGCTCGCAAATAGCCGTTCCTTCTACCAATCAGCCAGAATCAAATCCGCCGCCCTCCAAGCCAGCATCACAGTCGGCGCCTGGGTGTTGGCCGAGGTGACGTTGGGGAACACCGACGCATCCACCACCCGCAGGCCATCAGCGACAACCCGCACCTCAAAGCCGGCCTCGACGTGGCGCTGGGCCAGGTCACGCACCAGGCGGTGGCGCAAGCGCTGGGGCATGCCTATGTGCCGCCGGAGCGGGTGCTGGGCTGACACGCTGGTGCCGGCCGGGCAGGACACACCACTGGCACGGCCTAAATCGTTGAAAGGCGCTGCACCATGTCTGGAAACTGCGCCACCATTCGTATCAGCAATGAAGCCTGTGCGTTGGGCTTTGCACGGCCTTGTTCCCAGTTTTCAAGCGTCCGTGCGTTAGTGCGCAGGTAGTGCGCAAACACTGGGCGTGACAAGCGCAACTGTTCACGCACTTGAAGAACCTCTTGGGGCGACAGAACCGGCGCGGGCTTGTTCTCAGCTTTGAAGGTGCGTAAGGTCAGCTTACCTTCACGCTCCGCCTTCAAGGCGTCAAATCCCTCCGTCAATTCAGCAAAAATATCGCGCTTATTTGTCATCACGTTCTCCATCTTTTGGCTGGCGGTTTTCCAATTCAGTCTTCAAAAGTTGTTTGAGCACTTTGCGCTGTGCCTGCGTCA
>CAXNFT010000086.1:0-9400 GCA_964201255.1 Rhodoferax sp. | reverse complement strand
CGCAAACCTGGGACTGTTCACCATGGAAGCAGCCCACCGAGCGAGCCAATCCCGATGAGGAAACCACCAACTGGAGAGCCGTGTGCGGGAGAACCGCACGCACGGTTCGGAGGGAGGGGAGGACGCAAGTCCTTCTCTACCCCTATCGGACATCCATGGGAACGCCCCGCCGCCCTGATCCAAGAAGGCCAAGACGGGATAAGGCCAAAACTACCCGTTACGCACGCCACTCGCCACATGCCCCGAGGGCACGTGCCGCGCCGCGGACTCGATGTGCCCGGTTTGGTCGTCAAAAAAGAAGTCGGGCTCAAACTCGCGTAAAAACTCGCCCTTGGGCAGGCCGCCCAAAAACATGGCCTCGTCGACCTCGATGTTCCAGTCCATCAGGGTGCGGATAGCGCGCTCATGGGCTGGCGCACTGCGCGCCGTCACCAGTGCGGTGCGGATGCGCATGGCCGGCGTGCCTTCGATTTGCAGGCGCTGCAGGGCAGTCAGCAAGGGCTTGAACGGCCCGGCCAGCAGCGGCTGCTGCGCCTTGGCGCTTTCGTGCCGCTGGAAGGCGTCCAGGCCCTGCGCCTGGTACACCCGCTCGGCCTCGTCGCTGAACAGCACGGCGTCACCGTCAAAGGCAATGCGCACCTCGTTCGGGTGCGCTTCGCTGGCATGGGCCGAGTGCGGGTAGACCTGCGCCGCCGGCACACCGGCATCGAGTGCGGCGCGCACATCGCTCAGATGAGTGCTGAGAAACAGGTTGGCGTGCAGCGGCTTAAGGTAGCGCCAGGGCGGCTGGCCGCGGGTGAAGCTGCCGCGCTGGATCGGCAGGCCGTAATGCTGCGCCGAGCGGAACACCCGCATGCCCGACACCGGGTCGTTGCGCGACAAGATCACCACTTCCACCGGCTGGCTGCCACTGCCACCGGGGGGGCCTTGGTTGAAGGCCAGCAGCTTCTTCACCAGCGAAAACGCCACGCCGGGGCGGGCCGGTTGCTCCAGCCGCTGCAGCTGCAAGGCCATGTAGGCACGGTCGTCGCTCTGCTCGAACACCTGGTTTTCCTGCTCGAAATCAAACAGCGCGCGTGATGAGATGGCCACCACCAGCTTGCCGTCCAAGGGGCTACTGCCGGGGGCGCTCATGTCTGCAAAAACAGCCGGTAAACGGGGTTGGCAGTTTCTTCCACATGGGGGTAACCCAGCGTGGTCAGAAACTTGGCAAAGGCCTTGTCGTCGGCTTTGGGCACCTGCAGGCCGACCAGGATGCGGCCGTAATCGGCGCCCTGGTTGCGGTAATGGAACAGGCTGATGTTCCAGCCCGGGCGCATCAGGCTCAAAAACTTCATCAGCGCCCCTGGCCGCTCGGGGAACACAAAGCGCAGCAGCCGCTCGTCCTGCGCCAGTTTGGAGTGGCCACCCACCATATGCCGGATGTGCTCCTTGGCCAGCTCATCGTGCGTCAGGTCCAGCGTGGCAAAGCCGTGCTTGGTGAAATTGTTGGTGATCTTGGTCGATTCACCCGTGCCCTGTGTGCTCAGGCCTACAAACACATGGGCCTGGGCCGAGTCGCTGATGCGGTAGTTGAACTCGGTCACATTGCGCGGCCCGCCCGGCAGGTTGCCGATCAGCTCACAAAAGCGCTTGAGACTGCCGCGCTCCTCAGGAATGGTCACCGCAAAGAGCGCCTCGCGCTCCTCGCCCACCTCGGCCCGTTCGGCCACAAAGCGCAGCCGGTCAAAGTTCATGTTGGCGCCGCACAAAATCGCGGCATAGGTCTCGCCCCGGGTCTTATGCCGGGCCACATACTGCTTGATGGCCGCCACCGCCAGGGCGCCTGCCGGCTCCACGATGCTGCGCGTGTCCACAAACACGTCCTTGATGGCGGCGCACACCGCGTCGGTGTCCACGGTCATGAACTCGTCCACCAGCTCGCGGGTGATGCGAAAGGTCTCCTCACCCACCAGCTTCACCGCCGTGCCGTCTGAAAACAGCCCCACATCGGTCAGCGTGACCCGCTGCTCGGCGGCCACCGACTGCACCATGGCGTCGGAGTCGTTCATCTGCACGCCAATCACTTTGATCTCGGGCCGCACCGCCTTGATGTAATTGGCCACCCCCGAGATCAGGCCGCCGCCGCCAATGGCCACAAACACCGCATGCAGCGGTCCCTGGTGCTGGCGCAGCATCTCCATGGCAATCGTGCCCTGGCCGGCAATCACGTCCGGGTCGTCAAAGGGGTGGACAAAGGTCAGGCCCTGTTTTTTCTCCAGCGCGGCGGCGTGGGTGTAGGCGTCGGAGTAGCTGTCGCCAAACAGCACCACCTCGCCGCCCAGGCTGCGAACCGCATCCACCTTGAGCTGCGGCGTGGTGGTCGGCATCACGATCACGGCGCGCGCGCCCAGCTTGTGCGCACTGAGCGCCACGCCCTGCGCATGGTTGCCGGCCGAGGCGCAGATCACGCCTTTTTTCAGCTGCTCAGGGCTCAGCTGCACCATCTTGTTGTAGGCGCCGCGCAGTTTGAAACTGCGCACCGACTGCTGGTCCTCGCGCTTGAGCAGCACCGTGTTGTGCAGCCGCCGCCCCAAGGCCCGCGCCGGCTCCAGCGCTGACTCGCGCGCCACGTCATAGACCCGGGCGGTCAGGATTTTTTTCAGGTAGTCGGCGGGTTGGAGGGCGCGGGTTCGGGCTTGGCTTGTCATAAATTAGAAATGGTGGAATGGGTTGGCCGGATCAGCTTGTTCACAGGCGTTGGGTTGCGTTTTGGTACACCCGGCTCTTGTCGCGATTGCCCACAGCGATCACTGTCACATAGACTGTCGCGTCATCGACCCGATAGACCAGTCGATAACCCACGCTATGCAGCTTGATTTTGTAACAGTTGGGCATGCCACGCAGGGCAGACGCCGGCACGCGGGGTTGCTCAAGCCGCTCCAGCAATTTGGTTTTGAGCGGCTCACGCACGCTCGCGTCGAGCTGCTGCCATTCGCGCCAGGCTTTCTCGTGAAAGCGCAGGTCAAAGGTCATCGATCGAGACATCCACAAACGGCCCATCGGCCCGCTCGCGAACCAGCTTGGCGTCTTCCAGGTCTTCCAGGTAAGCCATGAGCCGCTCGTAGTGGCCGGCTGGCAGCAAATAGGCTTCGGGCCGGTTGTGGTTGAGCACCGCCACAGGCGCATCGTCAGCGCGCCGAAGGATGTCGGCGTAATTGCGCTTGAGCTCAGTCACGCTGACGGCAAAATGAGAAAGCACGGTGTCCATGGCAATCACCTCCTCTGCAAAAATTGACATTAAATAAGATGCTAATTAAAGCATATTTTGATTCAAGAGTGGCATGGTCGACCGAGCTCCTTGGCATCTCTGCCCCCAAGGATTAGCGGTCAACGCCATTGGGAGACAATTCTTAGCAGCTAACTTCACTACGCAGGAGACTTTCATGGAATGCACAGTCAACTGGACCGGCGGCCTGGGCACACGCTCGGGCATGGGCTTTGTTGCCGAAACCGGCAGCGGCCACACCCTGATGATGGACGGCGCCGCCGACGCCGCCAAGCCCGAGCTCGGCGGCCAGAACCTGGCGCCGCGCCCGCTGGAACTTTTGTTGGCTGGTGCCGGCGGCTGCACCGCTTATGACGTGGTGCTGATCCTCAAGCGCGGCCGCCACGCTGTGGTCGGCTGCACCGTCAAGCTCAGCGCTGAGCGCGCCGACGCCGACCCCAGGGTGTTCACCCGTATCAACATGCACTTCACCGTCACTGGCAAAGCCGTGCCTGCTGCCGCTGTGGAACGCGCCATCGCCATGAGCCACGACAAATACTGCTCAGCCAGCATCATGCTGGGAAAGACCGCCCAGATCAGCACCAGCTTCGAGGTGCTGGAGGTCTGAGCCTAATCGCGCTGCATTGTTATAATATTGTTATTATTTTCAGGAGTGCCATCATGTTGACCACCATGCGCCGAATCGGCAACTCCCGCGGTGTCTTGATTCCGGCGGCATTTCTGGCGTCTTGCCAGATTGAGGACCAAGTTGACATGCAACTGCAAGATGGACAAATTGTCATCAAGCCGGTGCGACGTCAATTGCGTGAAGGTTGGTTTGCGGACGCTGGCGACGCGCCACCAGCCGCTTTGGCGCAGGAGCAGGCCGAAGCGCATGATTGGTTGGCCCTGCCCAGCGCGGATAACGGTGAGTGGGTGTGGTGAGCCGAGTGATCGCCCGTGGCGATGTGTATTGGGTCAATCTTGACCCGGTCATCGGTAGCGAGATCCAGAAAACCCGCCCGGCACTGGTCGTCTCACCTGATGATCTGAATCAAGCCTTGCCAAGGGTCATCATTGCGCCCCTGACCAGCGCCGGCAGGCCCATGGGATGTCGCCCAGAGGCGACTTTTCAGGGCAAAAGTGCCCGAATCCTGCTCGACCAACTGCGGTGCGTCGACAAAATCAGGCTGGGCAAAAAAATGGGAAAAATCGATGTCAAGGCTTGGCACGGTGTGCTGATGGAAATGCTGGCTTGACGTGGCAACCTGGCCAGACTGGCTTCAAGGCCGCCCGAACATTCCCGTCGTTCCCGGCCTCGACCGGGAATCCATGCCCGCGGCAAGTGCCAGGCTTAAATTCGCTGCGCCACAGTCGTCATTACCTTGGCAGCGGCCCGCATCAAAGCCTTGGCCGGGGCGGGCAACGCCGGCGCCCCGGCCCGGCGGGCCTCAAGCGCGTGGCGTGCCTCGTCATCTTTCATTTGCGACACGATGGCTCGCGAGGCGTGGTCCTTGGCGGGTAGGCGGCTCAGGTGGCTCTGCAGGTGCGCCTCCACCTGGGTTTCTGTCTCTACTACAAAGCCTAGGCTGACCCGGTCACCCAGCCGCCCGGCCAGCAGCCCTAAGCCAAATGCCCCGGCGTACCACAGCGGATTAAGCAAGGAGGGCCGCGCGCCCAGTTCGTCCAGGCGCTGACTGGTCCAGGCCAAATGGTCAGTCTCTTCGGCGCTGGCTCGCTTGAAATGGTCACGCAGTGCTTCGTTTTTGGTAGCAAAAGCCTGCGCCGTGTAAAGGGCCTGGGCGCACACCTCGCCCACGTGGTTGACCCGCATCAGCGCCCCGGACTCGGCTTTCTCTGCGGCCGAGAGCTCGGTGCTCTGGTCCGGCAGCGTCGGGCAGGCTCGCGCTGCACGCGGTTTGGCAAAAAGGGTGCGCAGGGCTGTGTCGGCGACGATAAGGTATTTGTCCATCACCCTGATTTTAGGTTCGAGGGTCTGCCCCATGTCAGCCTGGGGCAAAAGCCCTGGATGCCCGGTCGAGCCGGGCATGACGGTTGCGTGCGGCCACAAGCGCTGATAAGCCACCTTGGGTCAAGTTTGTCATCCCCGCGCCCGCCTCGTCATCCCCGCGCCCAATTCGTCATCCCCGCGCCCGATTCGTCATCCCCGCGAAAGCGGGGATCCCCAAGACGCCCAGCTCGTCATCCTCGCGCCCATTTCGTCATCCTCGCGAAAGCGGGGATCCACCATTCGCCGAGGTCAAAAAGGCTTTGGAAAACGATTTTGTTGTCAACTTGCAACAAAAACCGCGCATTTCTCGACGAGCAAAGGGCTTTTCTTTGCCAAGCCCCCGTCCCTCTGTTGGAATACACCTAACTTCCTCATACGAGGGGTTGGCCGGGGAACCAATTGTTGGATTCCTGAGCCCTTAGTTAAACTTTGGAGAAATCTGACATGAAAAAATCTCTCGTTGCAATGGCCGTGATGGCTGTGGCTGGCGTTGCTTCCGCTCAAGTTACCCTGTACGGCAGGATTGACGCAAGCGTGGGTTCCAACAAAATCGAAGCTGCTGGCACACTGGCAGCCTTGGCTGCTGAGCCTGGCTTAAACATGAACGCGAGCGTAAACCAGGGTTCGCGCTGGGGTATGACGGGTTCGGAAGATCTGGGCGGCGGCTTAAAAGCCAATTTCCAGCTGGAAGGCGGGATCAACTCTGACGCTGGATCCGCTGGTCAAGGCGGTCTTCTGTTCGGTCGCACCGCTAAGGTCGGTGTGTCTGGCGGCTTCGGTAACCTTGAAATGGGCCGTATTGTGGCCATCAAAGATAACACCACTTGGGCTGTAACTGGTGGCTATGCCAACTATACGGCTTGGGGTAACTCGACTGACGCCGCTGGTTTTGGTAACCCGAACGGCACCATTGCTGCGCCTGTGCGCCGCAACAACGCCATCCAGTACACCTCGCCCAATATGAGCGGTTTGTCGGCTCAAATCATGTACCAGCCAGGTGAAAACGGTGTTGGCGGTGCAGCTCCTGTCGGTGCTTCCAGCTACACAGGCCTTGGCCTGGCCTATGCTGCTGGCCCTATCAGCGCTAACCTGAGCTATGAAAGCAGCAAAGCTACACCAGGCGCAGGGGTTGCCAGCGCGGCTCCCGCAGCTACTGCCGCCGGGCATGCTGCAGCTGTCGACTTGACCGAGACGGCTGTGAGCGCCACCTATGACTTCAAAATTGCCAAATTGGCTGCTTCTTACATCAGAGGTGCCAAAGCCGGCGCTGCTGGCGGTGATGACACTGGCTACGCCCTCGGCCTGTCTGCACCAGTTGGTGCTGTGACAGTAAATGCGGAGTATGCTCGTGTTTCCACTACCTTGGCCAGTGGCGCTGATGGTGGCAAGTCTTCTGCCATCAACCTGCGCGCTATTTATCCTTTGAGCAAGCGCACCAATGTTTACGGTTTGTACACGTCTGGTGAGTCCAATGGCGCTGTTGCTGCTGACACGCTTAAGCGCACTCAGTATGCGGCTGGTCTGATTCACGCTTTCTGATTCCCGTGCTGGCTTGATGCCAGTATGAGAGTTTGAATCTACTGAAACCCCGCCCTGGCGACATGGCGGGGTTTCTTTTTTGAATCAAGGGAGCAGCTCATCAAACGCTTGATCTTTCGTTGCGCGCTGGTCTGCAGTGCTGTTGGACTTGGGTTTGTACTGGCAGGTTGCGCGGTCTTGACCCAACAGGACCATACTTTGGAGGGCCAATCTTTATTGCCCTGGCAGCATCAGCACTTCCCGGGCAAACGTGCCAGTCAGTACCAAGCTGTGACGCATGAAGGCCGCGCTGCGTTGCTGGCACGCGCTGAATCAGCTGCCAGCATGTTGCGTCAGGCGCTGAATGTGCTCCCCGCTGATTTGAGGCAACTGCAATTTTCTTGGCTAGTGCCAGCGCTGATCGCCCACGCCGACATGGCGCAGCGTGACGCCGACGATTCGCCGGTCAGGCTGGTGATGGTTTTTGAGGGCGACCGCAGCAAGTTTTCCATGAAGAACGCCATGCTGTCCGAACTGGCTCAGACCATGACGGGCGAGCCCATGCCCTATGCCACATTGATGTATGTGTGGTGTAACACCCGCGCACCAGGCACTGTCATCATCAACCCGCGCACTGACCGCATCCGCAAGCTGGTGGTGGAGTCGGGGGCTGGTAGGCTGAACCAGTGGCTGGACTATCAGCGCGACATTGCGGCAGATTTTGAACAGGCCTTTAGCGAACCGCCCGGCACCTTGGTGGGCATAGGCATCATGACCGATACCGACAACACCCGCTCAAGTGCCCATGCCTGGTATGGCCCAGTGACCTTGACCAAGCGTTGAGCAGCGCGCTGTCACTGGCTGGCTGTTTTCTGGTAGGGCACCAGCACTTGGTTTTTGGACAGCATGGGGAAATGTTTGGCATTCAGGGTCAATAAAACACGCCTGGTCGCCAACGCTGTCGCCGCGATGAGCGCATCATTGAGCCCCGAGCCATGGGAGCGCCCCCAGTCGCGTCGCAGTAATCCAGCCTGCGCTGCGATGCCTCCGGTTAAATCAATCTGCAAAAAGGTGTCCAGCAGCAGCGCCAGCGCCTTGCGTTCAGCGCCCTCACGCACGCCCGCATGCAATTCTGCAATGGACACCGCGCTGACGGCGCAGTCCGCGGGTAAGTGGGCAAACAAGACCCTGGCCGGCGCGTACCCGCGCAGGTAATCGATGAGGACATCAGAGTCCAGCAAGCAGGGGTCTTGGGTGGACTGGATGGGGCTCAAGATGGCAGTCTTGCTAAGGAGGCAGGCTGGGCTGAGTCAGGGCTTAAAAATGACGTTCTTCGTTGCGCAGGTCTGGCAGACTGGGCCCCTGGTCTTCAGCCAGCCAGGCCCCAAAAGCCTGTTCGCGCAGCGCTTGTTTGTCCAGAGGTTCTTGCCGGGCCAGATAATCGTCAAGTGCCTCGCGCACCAAGGCGCTGTGTGTGGTGCCTCGCGCGCGCGCAAAGGCGGCGAGTTGGCCCAAGTGAATTTCAGATAGATAAATTTGCGAGCGTTGCATAATGGCGTGGCCAGACTGGTGTATGTTGCTGGTGTATATGATTATCCTGGTTCGTTAGGTGCTGTCAAGTCTGTGTTAGCACCGCGGACGGGTCGCTACTCTCGGAGATTTTTGATGCAGACATCCCGACTCAAAGTACATGGCCGCGCGTTTGCGCACATTGCCGCCTTTCACCCCGAGATCACCGCGCTGCGGCGCGAGTTGCATGCGCACCCGGAGCTGGGGTTTGAAGAGCATTACACCGCGGCGCGCGTGCAGCAGGCGCTGCAACTGTGCGGCGTAGAAGAAATTCACAGCGGCATCGGCAAGACCGGCGTGGTGGGTGTGATTCACGGCCGCAGCAACAACAGCGGCCGCATGATCGGACTGCGTGCCGACATGGATGCCCTGCCCATGACCGAGCACAACGACTTTGCCTGGAAGTCAACCACGTCTGGCCGCATGCACGGCTGCGGTCACGACGGTCACACCGCCATGCTGGTGGGCGCGGCACGCTACCTGGCCGAGACCCGCCAGTTTGACGGTACCGCCGTGCTGATCTTCCAGCCCGGTGAAGAGGGTTATGCCGGCGCACGCGCCATGATCGAAGACGGGCTGTTTGAGCGCTTTCCGGTGGATGCGGTGTACGGCATGCACAACTGGCCGGCGATGCGGCCCGGCACTGTGGGCATCAACCCCGGGCCCATGATGGCCGCATCAGACCGGGTCACCATCGAGATCACCGGCAAAGGCGGCCACGGTGCCCATCCTTACACCACGGTGGACCCGGTGCTGGTGGCTGCGCACATCATTACCGCGGTGCAGAGCATTGTGTCGCGCAACGTCAAGGCCATGGACAACGCGGTGATCAGCCTGTGTTCCATGCGCGCAGGCGACCCGGCTGCCATGAGCGTGATCCCCGGCAGCGCCACCCTGGTGGGCACGGTGCGCAGCTTTAGCCCGGTGGTACAGGCGCTGCTGGAAAAGCGCCTGAGCGAACTGTGCCAAGCGGTGGCCATCGGTTTTGGCGCCACCGCCGTGGTGACTTACGAGCGCAGCTACCCAGCCACCATCAATAGCCCAGCCGAAGCTGA
>CAXNFT010000085.1:0-9434 GCA_964201255.1 Rhodoferax sp. | reverse complement strand
CCGGTGAGCGATACGCCCATCACACCATGGTCTAGGATGGAATTGCGCTTGACCGCCGCCAGGATGCCTGCCGGAATGCCCAGCAGCAGGCCAAACACCATGGCGCAGAGGGCCAATTCGATGGTGGCTGGAAACAGCGCCAAAAACTCGTTCAGCACCGGCTCATGGGTGATGATGGACTTGCCCAGGTCGCCCTGCAACACGCGGCCAATATAAATGCCGTATTGCACCAGCACGGGTTGGTCTAAGCCGTAGGCCTTGAGCAGCTCCGCGTGCCGCACCGGATCGATGCCGCGTTCACCGGCCAGAGTCTCGATCGGATCGCCCGGCACCAGGCGGATCAGAAAGAACGCCAACAGCGTCATTCCGAGAAAAGTCGGGACGATCAGGCTAAGGCGGGTGAGGAGAAAGCGTAACAAGGGATCACTGTATAGGCGTCAGGCATTCTACTCAGGCCGGATCACGCGACATCACGCGGTAGCTGGTCATCCAGCCCGGTCAGTTCCCATCGCACCAGCGGCCAGGGGATGATGCCGGCGGCGCCCACATCCGCGAAAAAATCAGCCAGCACAAAGGCGTTACCCCGCTGACTGGCATAGTCGCCCAGCAGGCAATCAAGTAGAGCTTTACCCGTGATGTAGCTGCTGCCATAGCCGGGTTGGCGCAGGTAAAGATGTTGTTCGAACTGCAAGAGGGGAAGGTCGGCCCGCATCCAGCCGCGCGGGGTATTGGCAACCTGGAAATCCATGGCCTGCTGCAGCGTGAATTCATTGGCATGCAGGAACATCGATGCCAAGGCGCGTGCCGCCCGCTGCGCCAGCAGAATCCACACCACCTCGCGCGAGCGCGGGTTGTCGTCGTACAGACCAGCCTGCATCATCAGTTCTTCCATGGCCGTGGCGAGGCCCTCAGCCCGGCTGTCAAAGATGTTATAGAGCAGGGCACCGCGACGCACCGGGCTGGGGTGCGGGGCTTCGCGCATCTGCGCCAGCTCGAACCAGTGGTACCAGTGGCACCACAGCGCCATGGGTTCGTGCTGGCGGGCTATGGCAAAGAAATGGCGGCTCTCTTCTGGGAAATAGCGCCCGACATGCGCTCTCAGGGCTGGCGCCATGTAGTCCTGGACATGCAGGATTTGCTGGTCGCGCAGGAAGGCCATGTACTTGGCCACGCTCTGCGCCGCCCGGCGCTCGTAGTCCTCGGGGCTGTTGATCACCACCAGCGGCGGCAGGTGGCGGTTGCGGTGCTCTTCCAGCTTAAGCGACGCCTGGGCCCTGGCCAACTCGCGCTCCAGCAGGGCCACCTCCTCGTCCCAGGTCATCGGCACCAGATGGACATGCCGTTGGCTCCAACTGTAGGCTTCTCGGCCCAGCCCGGAAGGGCCGGTTTTGCCGGCGCCTTGCAGCGTCAGCCAGTGGGCGAAAGCCAGTGTCGCGGCCCGCGCCTGCTCGATGGCCGCGTCGAGCTCTGGCGTTGCGGGGGCGGTTTTTGCCGCAAGCGCGTCCAAGTCGCCGAGCTGGTTATGGAACACATAGATGCCACCCAGCCAAAGGTCTTTGGCGTTACCCGTCAGGTTGTCACGCGCCTGGGTCAACAGCGGAGGGATTGTGCGGAGCGCTGCTGCGAGTCGGGCCGCGTCCGCAAGGCTCAGCGGAAACTCATAGGTCCAGAGCTCGATCAAGGCATGGTGGCTAGGGCCCTCGTGATCAGGGGTGTCACTCTGTTGGCTCCAGATCGAGCGGTAGAAGGCAGGATCGCGGGCCCAGGGCTGCAGCACCCGCAGGTTGAAATCGAGCCCGTTCATTTCGGCTCGCAGTATCGAGAGATCGATTTGCTGCTCGACCGGCCAAGCGCTAGGGTCAAGTGTGGCCAAACGCTTCTGGAAAGTCGGCAGCCTGTTCTGCTTGTCTTGCAGCGCGGGCACACGGTAGTCAGGGACGCCGTTGCTGAGCAGGGGCGCCGCCTCGAAGGTGCGCCAATCCTTAAACAGGGCTAGCAATTGGGCATTCATGGAAAGTCCTTGGTCGTACCGAGCACACACAAAAATCCAGGCCGGATCTGGCCGCAAAAGTAAAAAAAGCCGGCTTTCGCCGGCCTTTCAGCGTGGCCGCAGGGCCTGCTTACTTGAGGTGTTTGCCGATCAGGCCAGCCATCTCAAACATGGACACCTGCGCCTTGCCGAACACTTCTTTGAGCTTGGCGTCAGCGTTGATCATGCGCTTGTTAACGGCGTCTTGCAACTTGTGCTTTTTGATGTAAGTCCACAGCTTGCTGACCACTTCGGTGCGGGGCAGTGGGCTTGCGCCCACTACAGCCGCCAGGTGGGCGCTGGGGGTCAGGGCTTTCATGAAAGCGGCGTTGGCCACGCGCTTTTTAGCGGGGGCTGCTTTCTTGGCCGGAGCTTTGGCGGGTGCAGCCTTGGCGGCTACTTTTTTGGCCGGGGCGGCTTTTTTAGCCGGAGCGGCTTTGGTGGCTGGCGCAGCTTTGGTCGCTGGGGCTGCCTTCTTGGCAGGAGCAGCTTTCTTGGCTGGGGCTTTCTTTGCAGTTGCCATGATGTATGTACCTTCTAGAAGTTGATGAGTCACCAGTAAAAAACCGCGTCTTCACTGGCAGTCCGCATGCTACTGGAGAAAGCATGGGTTTCATAGGGGAATATCCCTTTTTTCATTGGAGAGAGCGGATTTTTTTAATTTTTAATCTTGATTGGGCTGGCGCGTGTCGGCATGGTCGCCAACAACACACCCAGAAGGGCCATGGCAAAGGCCACCAGTTGCAAACCGCCTAGGGTCTCACCCAGCGCCAGCACGCCGACCAGTGCCGCTGAAATTGGCAGCATGACGGTGAAAACACCCGCCTTAGCGGCGGGCACTGACTGCAGGCCGGTCATCCACAGCCACACCGTACCAACGCTGGCTGCCAGCCCATAAAAGAGGACCAGGGCCCAGATGGACCACGACACTGCGCCGAAGTCAAAGCGCAGTGCCAGGTATAGGCCGATGGGGGTGCTGAGCGCCAGGCCCCATAGGTTAATCAGCGCCGTGATCCGCTTAGGGCTGAGAACGCCGGTTAGCTTCTTGCCGATCACCGCGTAAGCGGACTCACACAGCACAGCACCGAAAACCAGCAGGTTACCCCATAGCCGGTTGTCATGAAGAAAATTGGCCTCTAGCCCTTGTGCCACTTGGCTTTCTAGCTCTGTTTTTGATAGCGCCAGCAGGCCCAAGCCCAAGGCGGCACAGGCAATGGCCGCAGCCACCCGCGGACTGATTCGCTCGCCCAGCCACCACCAGCTCAGCAGCGCGACCACCGCGGGTATCGACGCCAGAATGATGCCCGCCGATACGGCGCTGGTCATGCTGACGCCGTAGAGCATGCAGATTGAAAACAAAACATTGCCTAACAGTGACTCGACAAACACCAGGCGGCGGGTGGCGGGGGAAACTGGAGCTTCTTGGGGTGGCTTTTTCAGCCAGCTCACCATGGCAATTGCGCCAATGCCAAAACGCATCCAGGCCAGCAGCAGCACCGGCAGCGCTACGGCCAGCGGCTTTGAAAGCGCCACATAGCTGCCCACCAATGACATGCTTAATGCCAAAAATAGATAAGCACTCAGAGGGTGAGCAGACGGCGGCACAGGGCTAGGCAGCGGGTGTTGGGTGTGCGCCACAGGGCGGGTTGCAAAAAGCGTGAGTGGTGGAGGCCAGCATCATGCCTGAGCTTGGGCTTGTCTCGCTTAGATGTATCCCGTTCGGTACCGGTTTGCTGAGTGGCCGGTTAATTGGCACCATAGTCGTTGGTGCAAATGGTGTAAGTTCAGGTTATGTCACATCAGTCAGGGGCAGTCATGGGTTTGGGCCAATTCGCATATGCCAACAATAGCAACCGGTTCCTGGCCGTCGAGCCGCTGGAGGCGCAAGCTTTTGCGATGGTTGGCGTGCCCTTTGATGGCGCAGTAACAAACCGGCCGGGCGCGCGCTTTGGACCGCAGGAGATTCGCCGTGCCAGCCTGATGCTGTGCGATGGCATTCACCCTTGGTTCGGTGTTTCGCCGTTGGGTCTGCTGGGCGACGCGCTCGACATGCGCTTGCCCAATGCCTCGGCCCTGGCGATGGTGCGCGAGCACATTCAGGCTCAGGCGGCTGCCCTGATGGCGCGGCACCATTGCGTGTTTCTGGGCGGCGACCATTCAGTCACCCTGCCGTTGTTGCGCGCTGCGCACGCCCGGCATGGCGAGCTGGCGTTGGTGCATTTTGACGCTCACTGCGACACCTGGCAGGACCATTTTGGTGAGCCGTCTGGGCACGGCACCTGGACCTATGAGGCGATTGCTGAAGGCCTGGTCAGCCCGGCGCACACGGTTCAGATTGGCCTGCGCTCCAGTGGCGAGCGTGCGGCACGTGAGTACGTGCAAGATCAGGGTGGTCTGATCTTCACGGCGCGACAGCTGCGTGGGCTGGATGGCGTGGCCTTAGCGCCCGTGCTTGCCAATGTGCTGGAGCGCATCGGTCAACGCCCCTGCTACTTGACGCTCGACATCGACTGTCTGGACCCGGCGTTTGCGCCCGGTACCGGCACCCCCGAGCCGGGTGGCCTGAGCAGTTCGCAGTTGCTGACTCTGCTTGAAGGGCTAGCGCCCCTCAATATGGTCGGCATGGACTGCATGGAAGTGGCGCCGGCTTATGACCACGCCGAGTTGACTAGCTTGGCCGCGGCCACTTGTGTTTGGACCTACCTGTGCGGTCAGGTCGCCAAGTTGCCCAGAACCTGGCCAAACCATGCTGATTGACTCCGACACCCAACTGAACCGCCGGAGCTACTACGAGGGCAGCGTAGTTCGCCCTCCGCCGGCGCCGCCGTTGCAGGGCGACCTAGTGGCCGATGTGCTGGTGGTGGGGGCTGGCTTCGCCGGGCTGTCGGCGGCCATTGAACTCGCTCAGCGCGGTATGCGCGTGGTGGTGCTGGAGGCCGACCGAATCTGCAGCGGCGCCTCGGGGCGCAACGGCGGACAGGCCATTGCCGGCTTTGCCAGTGGACAAGGCCCGATGGAGCATCAACTCGGCCGAGGCGACGCCCGGTTGGCCTGGGACATGTCGCTGGAGGCTGTGGGCCTGATTGATGAGCGCATCGCCGCCTTCGGCATCGACTGCGACCGAGTGCACGGCTACCTGCATGTGGCCGAGACCGCGGCCAAAGCGCGGCGGTTGGAAGCGGAGATGGCCGGCCTGGCGCGAGACTACGGTTTTGCCACCGACTTTGCCAGCGGCGCAGCAACCCGGCGGCTGATTGACAGCCCGCGCTACCAAGCTGCCGCCTACGACCGCGTGTCTGGACACCTGCACCCGCTCAAGTACGGTCTTGGGTTGGCTGCGGCCGCCCGGGCGCTGGGGGTGACGATCTGTGAGCATTCGCCCGTGCTCGGCCTGAGCCGCGGAGCCCGGCTGCGGGCGCGCACGGCCGGTGGCTCGGTCAGCGCCGCGTTCGGCGTACTGGCCGGCAATTGCACGCTGGGCGAATACGGGCCACAAGTGGCGCCAGATATAGCGCCCCGCATCATGCCGGTGGGTACCTACATGGTCAGCACCGCGCCGTTGGACCCGGCCCTGTGCCGGCAGCTCATTCCTTCTAACGCGGCGGTTTGTGACACCAATTTTGTGCTGGATTACTTTCGTTTCAGCGCCGACCACCGCCTGCTGTTTGGTGGCCGGGTGAGCTACACCACACGTACCCCTGAACGGCTGGAGCAGTTGATGGCGGCGCGCTTGCACCAAGTTTTTCCGCAACTCAGGGATGCGCCGATCGAGCATGTGTGGGGAGGCTTCGTCGACATCAGCATGAACCGAACGCCTGACTTTGGCCGGCTGGGGGACAACCTCTACTACTTGCAGGGTTTCAGCGGGCACGGCGTGGCGCTGACTGGGTTTGCGGGCCGGCTGGTGGCCGAAGCGGTAGCGGGGCAGGCGGCACGATTTGACTTGTTTGCGAGGCTCAAGCACCGGCCCTTCCCCGGCGGGCGCTTGCTGCGCATGCCTACCCTGGCACTGGCAATGCTGTTTTACCGCCTGCGCGACGCTTGGTGAGGTCGTTGCAGGGCGGCGAGAAGGGTACGTGCCAATAACGGGCCACATCGCTCAATGTCGGCCAAATGGGTGTAGCCGTAGCCGATCACAAGGCCACGCGCATCCCGTCGCTTGAGACAATAGGCTGACAGTGGCCGCACCGTGAGCCCGACCAGCGCCAGTTGTTCTGCCAGTCCAACATCGTCTGCATCCTCTGCCATTCGGAGACACAGGTGCAGACCCTGCTCAGCCCCCGTGATTCTTGCCAGTGGCCCCAGGCAGGGCTGCAGTGCCGCCAGCAGGCAGCGCCTGCGTTCGGCATAGCTATGCCGGGCTCGGCGCAGGGCGCTGGCGAAATGCCCCATTTCAATGAACTCTGCCAGGGCAGCCTGCAAAGGCAATTGGCCGGGCCGGTTCAGGTCGTAATGGGCTAGTCTGAACGCCGAGACCAGTTGTTTGGGTACGACCAGATAGCCCAATTTGAGCCCGGGGTAGAGCACTTTGGAGAATGAACCCATGTACAGCACCCGTTCGTCGGTATCCAGCCCGGCTAGCGACGATATGGGCGGGCCGCTGAAACGAAACTCGCTATCGTAGTCGTCTTCAAGCACCCAGGCCTGGTGCCTGCGGGCGATCGCCAAAATCTCATGCCTGCGCACCAGGCTCATCACTGCGCCGGTCGGGTATTGGTGGGATGGCGTCACATAGATCAGTCGCGGCGGCGTTAGCTCGTCGGCGGTGCGAGGGGCGATGCCATCTTGATCCACCGAGACTGGGTGGTTTTGGAGGTCGGCGGACATGAAGGCTTTAATCGCGCCCCAATAGGCGGGATCTTCCAGCCAGACGGTATCGCCGTGGTCTGCCAGCAGTTGCGCGCACAAGGTTAAGGATTGCTGGGTGCCGCTGGTAATGATGACCTGATCAGCGTCCAGCGGTACGCTTCTGAATACCCGCAGGTAGTGTGCTAGCGCCCGCCGCAAGGGGGCATAGCCACCGGAGTCACTGTAGTCAAGCATGTCGTTATAAGACATGCGCCAGTGCTTGTTTTGGAGCCGCTGCCAAAGTGCGACCGGAAAGGCACTGAAGTCGGGGATGCTCGAGCTGAATGGTTCCACCTCGAGTTGGCTTGCACAGTAGGTCGAAGCCAAGGCATCGCCCCGATTCGATAGTTTGGCTGGAGCGCGTTCCTGGGCGGCCCTGCGGTTGCCTGAAGCCTTTGGCAGGTTGTCCTGCACAAAGGTGCCACTGCCAATGTGGCTGACCAGATAGCCTTCGACGATCAGTTGGTTGGTGGCGGCGATGACAGTATTGCGAGAGAGCTTGAGATCCAAGGTCAGCTCGCGGCTTGATGGTAGGCGGTCGCCGGCGCCTAGTTTCCCATCAAGAATGGCGCGGCGAATCGCTGAGTAGAGCTGTCGATGAAGCGGTTGCTTGTCCGTGCGGTCCAGGCGCAGCATTTCAGTCATAAAGAGTTCTGAGAGCATGATGGCGCTGGCTGTGTTTTCTTTTTTTAATCGATGGGCATTGGTCCAATGAGTGTGCCACGGCTCGAATAGGCCGATGGGCGGCCGGTTTCGGAATTTGCAAGTGGTCTCACCGATTATCAAATAATTGGCCCTAGTTCAGGTCCAAGGCAGCGATCACAATGATTGACACAACTACTCGGAGACTTCCATGCTGACAGACAAAAAAAGACCGGAAAATCGGTTTTCAATTCGCAAAGCCTGCCTGTGCATTGGCACAGCATTGGCCCTGACCGCTGCTTCAGCCACGGTGATGGCGCAGTCCAAACAGTTGCTCATTTACAGCTGGTCCAACTACATCCCCCCCAACTTGATCAAGCGTTTTGAATCAGAAACGGGCGTCAAGGTAAGCCTTGACTCCTACGACAGCAACGACACCATGCTTGCCAAACTCCAGGCGGGCGGCGGCGGATATGACATTGTGGTGCCAACCAACTCGGTGCTGGCGACGATGATCCGATCCGGGCTTTTGTTGAAGGTCGAGGCATCCAAGTTATCAAATTTCAAAAATGTGGCTGTGCCGCATGACAAGCCTGAAGCCGACAAGGCGCGGGACTATTCTGTTCCTTACTTGATTGGTTCTTCCGGTTTCACCTATGACGCCGCCAAGGTTCCCGGTGGAAAACTCGACGAAAGTTGGAAGGAGTTTTTCGATCCCCGTCCGGAACTTGTCGGGAAGATAGCGGCCCTGAACGACCAGGGGGAGATGTTCTCTGCCGCGGCCATTTACCTGAATATGGACACGTGCACTGAAAACCCGGCTGACGCCCAGAAAATTCTTGAATTACTCGAAAAGCAAAAGCCGAAATTGAAAATTTACTCATCCTCAGGGACGATCGATCGGGTCGCTGCCGGTGAGGTGGTGATGCACCACCAGTGGAATGGTGCCTCGCACCGGGCCAAGACCAAGTTGTCGACGGCTGTCTATGTTTATCCAGTCGAGGGGCTTAACTTGTGGGGGGATAACTTTGCCGTTCCCAAGGGTGCGCCAAATCCTGACAATGCGAAGCTGTTCTTGAATTGGATGATGGACCCGAAAAATGCAGCGGAAGCCTCTAATTTTGCCGGTTACAACAATGCGATCAAAGGTGCCGAGGCCTTCATGAATGCTGATTTGCGCAGCAGTCCGGCCATTAACACGCCCGATGCACTGAAAAGCCGGTTTCGCCCGGTCAAAGACTGTTCTTCGAAAAGTCGTGAGTTGCGGGACGGCGTGTGGACTCGGCTACGTCGCTGATCGTGTTGTGCAATAACTCGCCTCGACTTGCGGTGTATTGGCTTCGATACGCGGCATGAAAGGTGTTGCCATTGATTTCGCCCGGGTAAGTAAGACTTACTCGGGCGCTTCTCAACCTGCGCTAAATGGCGTTTCGCTGTCGATTCGCCAAAATGAATTCTTCACCCTGCTGGGCCCGTCTGGATGTGGAAAGACGACGCTGCTGCGGATGATCGGCGGCTTTGATCATCCCGACTCAGGGGATATCACCTTGTCGGGCATCAAAATCGGGCGAACCCAAGCCCATTTGCGGCGCGTCAACACCGTTTTTCAGAGTTATGCCCTGTTTCCGCACATGACCGTTGCGCAGAACATTGGTTTTGGCTTGGAGATGCTGAACCATTCTCGGGACGTGGTGAGGCAGCGGGTCGACGAAGTCATGGGCTTGCTGCGCTTGGACGGATTACGGGATAGATACGCGGAGCAACTTTCAGGCGGCCAGCAGCAGAGGGTGGCACTGGGCAGAGCGTTGGCGCCAAAGCCCGAGGTCCTGTTGCTCGATGAGCCGCTCTCCGCGCTTGACTTGAAATTACGTAAAGCGATGCAGGTCGAGCTCAAACGCTTGCAGGCCCAGACTGG
>CAXNFT010000084.1:0-9471 GCA_964201255.1 Rhodoferax sp. | reverse complement strand
GTGTCGCATGTCACCGCCCGTGCCTGGATTGACCTGCTGCAAAGCAGCTACATCGTCCATTTGCTACCGCCTTGGTTTGGAAACGCCGGCAAGCGGCTGGTCAAATCGCCAAAACTGTATTTTTACGACGTGGGCCTGGCCTGCTGGCTATTGGGCTTGCGCATCGCGGACCAGGTGTCGCGTGACCCGCTGTGGGGCAGCCTGTTTGAAAACTTTGTCATCATGGAGGCGATGAAAGACCGACTTAACGCGGGTGAGACGGCTGAAATGTACTTTTACCGGGATTCTGAAGGCAACGAGGTCGATTTATTGCTGCCAGTGGGCGGCAAGTTGCACGCGATCGAAATCAAGGCTGGTGCAACAGTCAACCGGGATTACTTCAAAGGCCTTAAAACTTTTGCAGCCCATCAACCATCGGTGTTTGCGAGTGGTCGTGTCGTCTTTGGTGGCCAAGAGGGGCAACACCGCAGTGACTGGCCAGTGCATTCCTGGTTGCAGTTGCAAAGAAAGGCACTGGTCTGACCGAACCCTGTTCACCGTCGCCGTCGTTCTGGCCATGACGTCCGGCCCGGGAATCGCCTGTGTGGTGGCGCGCACGGTGGCGGACAGCCGCTATGAAGGGTTGGCCTCCTGAATTGGCAAGTAAACTGCTGCGACCATGAGCCAAACCATCACCGGAAGTTGCATGTGTGGCGCTATGCGTTACATCATCGTCGGCCCGCTACGACCTATTGTTGCCTGCCATTGTGTTCAATGCCGCAAAAGCAGTGGCCACTTTGTGGCCGCCACCGCTTGCCCGACCTCTGCGTTGACCATAGCCGGACCGACCCTGCAGTGGTTCAAATCGTCTGAAACGGCTGAGCGCGGGTTTTGTGGGCGCTGTGGCAGCAACCTCTTTTGGCGGCGCTTTGGCTCGGACAGCACCTCGGTTTGGGCGGGGTCCATTGATGGCCCCACCGGGCTGAAGATTGAGCGACACATCTTCAGCCACGCCAAGGGCGACTATTACGAACTGCCAGCGCTACCTGCAGAGACAGTGCTCGGCAATTGATGAACCCTGGCTAGCCCTACTCGATGTTCACCGCCACCTTCACCTTTGCCAAACGCGCGTTCGACGCCGAGTTCCACGCCATCGACCAGGCCATTGCCGAGGTTGCCCGCGCCACGCCGGGCTACTTGGGCGAGGAAAGCTGGGAAAACCCAGCCAACGGGCTGGTCGCCACCGTGTACTACTGGGAGACGCTGGAGGCCCTGCAGGCGCTGATGCAACACCCGACCCACCGCGTAGCCAAGGCGCGCCAGCAACAGTGGCTGAACGGCTACCAGGTGGTCATTGCCGAGGTGCTGGCTAATTATGGCGACGGCGGCATTGCCCACCCGCTGGCGGGCCGACAACTTTCAACGGGTCGCCTCGGCCCATCTCACGCCTGATCGGAGCCATCCCCATGTCCTTAGTTGCCTTTTTGATTGCCGCCGTCGTTCTGGCGATCACGCCCGGCCCCGGCATCGCCTACGTGGTGGCGCGTACCGTGGCAGGCGGCCGGGCTGAAGGGCTGGCCTCGTGCATCGGCACCGGCATCGGCGGGCTGTTGCATGTGCTGGCGGCGGCCTTGGGTTTGTCGCTGCTGGTGGCCGAGTCTGCACTAGCGTTTGGCCTGCTTAAGTACCTGGGGGCGGCCTATTTGGTGTACCTGGGTGTGCGGATGCTACGGCGCAAGGACGCTATTTTTGTGCTGCCGGGTGTGGCGGCACAGGGCGCGGCAAGGGCCTTGCGCGAGGGCATTCTGGTCGAGGCCTTGAACGTCAAAACCGCGCTGTTTTTTCTGGCGTTTTTGCCGCAGTTCGTCACACCATCTATGCCGCTGGCGCCGCAACTGGTGCTGCTGGGCAGTATTTGCGTGGCGCTCAACACCCTGGTGGACGTGGCGGCGGTGTTTGCTGCGCAGCGGCTGCTGTCCTCCGGGCCGGCACGGGCGGCACGGGCCCGGCTGCTGACGCGCGCCTCTGGCGTGACCATGCTGGGTTTGGGCGCCTTTTTGGCGCTGGCGCGGCGCGAGGTTTAGGCCTGACACCGGCAGGCGTCGCCGCTCACCCGTTAGTGGCGATGGCCGCCTCAAACAGCGCAAACAGCTCGCGCTGCCAGGGCCCCTCGTGGCTCAAGGCAGTCTGCACCAGCACGGTCTGGCTGGCGCGGTCAATGAGCACGCGCTGGCCGTGGTGGCCGTTCATCATCAGCCAGGCGCCGCCGGGGCGCGGGTGCCAGAAGAAGTTTTTGTAGCCCATGTCCGCTCGCATGGTGCCGTAGCGCACCTGAGCGTCTTGCGGGCCGTGGCTGGCGCAGTCGCTCAGCCAGGCTTTGCGGACGATCTGCCGGCCGCCCATCTCGCCCTGCTGCGCCACCAGCTGGCCCAGCCGGGCCCAGTCGCGCAGGCGGGCGGCGAAGCCCACGCAGTTGTATTCGCGGCCCAGGGCGTCGGTGAGCCAACTGGCATCGGCCTCGGCACCCATCGGTTGCCAGAGTTGCGTCTGGGCGAACTGGGCCAGACTGCCGCCACTCACGGCGCGCAGCACCATGCCCAGGGTGAGTGGACAGAGTTCGTTGTAGTTGTAGCGCACGCCCGGCGCCTCCAGCGTACCGCGCCAGTCGCGCACCACCCGGTTCACGTCGGTGCCCACGGTGCGGGCCTGCGGCCAGCCCAGCAGCGCCGGCACGTCGATGCGCACCGGGTCGCGCTCGTGCAGCACGTCGGCGCCGCTGGACATATTGAGCAAGTGACGCAGCGGCACCTGGCCGTGCAGCGTGCCCTGCAGCTCGGGTACATAGTCTTGCGGCAGGTCGTCCAGGCTGCGGATAAGACCCTGGTCCAGGGCAATGCCGACCAGCAGCGATGTCACGCTCTTGGCCATAGACCAGCTGGTCAGGCGCATGCTGGCATCGCGCCCAAAGCGATAGTGCTCGGACAAGACCCGGCCTTTGCGTGCGATCAGCAGGCCGGTCATCGGCCATTGGTCCAGGTAATCTTGCACGCTGCGGCGCCCAAACCCCCAGCGGTAGTTGACTGCCACGGGTGTTGCCTGCAAGGTGCTGGGTTGGGCCGGTGCCGCGATCAGGTGGTGCCGGAACATGGCCTCAAAACCGCCCGAATAATTGCCCGCCCGGTAGGTGGGGTAGCCCTCCCAGCGAGGCAACTGGCCGGCCGGGCCCCAGCCGGTGGGGTAACCCTGGGCTGCACCCCAGTCGCCGGCGGGTTGCGCCGCCGCCCGGCCCGGCCTGAGGCCAGCCGTTACGCCGAGCAGCACGCTACCGCAACCGGCGATCAGCAATTGTCTTTTGTGCAGCATAGTACACAGAGTTTGCTACTAAATAAATAGCTTAAAACCCAATAAACACGTGGCCTGGAGGCTGATTTAATGCCCAGAAAAATCCACCAGCGTGAACAGCGACAGGCCGCTGGCCCGCAGCTTTTCGGAGCCGCCCAGCTCGGGCAGGTCGACGATGGCCGCGCCCTCCATCACGGTGGCACCGAGTTTTTCCAGCAGCTTTTTGCCGGCCATCATGGTGCCGCCGGTGGCGATCAGATCGTCGATCAGCAACACGCGGTGGCCGGGTTTGACAGCGTCGGTGTGCAGCTCCACCGTGGCGCTGCCGTATTCCAGCTCGTAAGTTTCTTCCACCGTGGTAAAGGGCAGTTTGCCCTTCTTGCGGATCGGCACAAAGCCGACATTGAGCTCATAGGCCACCACTGCGCCCAAAATGAAGCCGCGTGCGTCCAGCCCTGCCACCACGTCGGGTCGCATCGCCGGGTCCATGTAGCGGTGCACAAAGGCGTCGATCAGCACCCGGAACACCTTGGCCTCTTGCAGCAATGGGGTGATGTCGCGAAACTGCACGCCCGGCGCCGGCCAGTCGGGCACGGTACGGATGTGGTCGCGAAGGTATTGGCTGACGCTGAAGTTGGGCATGGCGCTATAAAGAGCAGTTCACGGAACCCAGATTGTGCGCCTGTCCGCTCGTCCAAACGCCCAGGGCGAGGTTAGCCCTTGAGCAATTTTTGTGTCGCCTTGGCCAGGGGCTCGGGCTTGCCGCTGAGCACCAGGGTATCGCCATCTTCCAGCAGCGGGTCCAGCGCCGCATCAACGCTCTGACCGTTGCGCCGGCGCAGGCTCACCACGCGCGCGTCCAGGGCGTGCAGCGCCAGGCGGCTCACCGGCTGGCCAATGGCGCGCGCGCCCAGCGGCAGCGTGACCGAGGCCAGCCGCTCCTGCGCCAGTTCGTCCACCGAGTTGTCGTCGTCCCCATGAAAATAGCCGCGCAGCAGGCTGTATCGGGCGTCGCGCTGCGCCTGTGCAAGCTGGATCACGCGGCGCATCGGCACGCCCACCAGCGCCAGCGCGTGGCTGGCCAACATCAGCGAGCCTTCGATCGCCTCGGGTACCACCTCGGTGGCGCCGGCTGTTCGCAAAGCCTCCAGGTCATGGTCGTCCTGGGTGCGCACAATCACCGGCACCTGCGGCGCGTGTTCACGGATGTGCCCCAGCACCTTGATGGCGCCAGCCACTTCCAGGTAAGTGACCACCACCGCGCTGGCGCGCGCCAGGCCGGCCGCCATCAGCGCCTGCAAGCGGGCGGCGTCGCCAAACACCACCGAGTCACCGGCGGCCGCGGCCTGGCGCACCCGGTCCGGGTCCAGGTCCAGCGCCATGTAGGGGATACCCTCGCCTTCGAGCATGCGCGCCAGGTTCTGGCCGCAGCGGCCGTAGCCGCAAATAATGACGTGGCGGTTGGCATTGATCGATTTGCGCGCAATGTTGGTCATTTGCAGCGACTGCTGCAGCCACTCGCTGCTGACCAGGCGCATCACCAGCGGGCCGCTGTACTGCACGATGAAGGGTGTGGCCAGCATCGACAGCACCATGCTGGCCAGGATCGGGTTCAGCAGTTCAGGCGGTACCAGCGCGTTGGCCTGGGCCAGCGTCAGCAGCACAAAGCCGAACTCGCCGGCCTGGGCCAGGTACAAGCCGGTGCGCAGGGCCACGCCTTCGGTCGCGCCCAGGCTTCGCGCCAACAGTGTCACCAGCGCCGCCTTGAACAGCACTGGCAGCGTCACCAGCAGCAGCACCAGCGGCCAGCGTTCCAGCACCAGGCGCCAGTCCAGCAGCATGCCGATGCTGATGAAAAACAGGCCCAGCAGCACATCGTGAAAGGGCCGGATGTCGGTTTCCACATGGTGTTTGTACTCCGTCTCCGAAATCAGCATGCCCGCAATGAAGGCGCCCAGTGCCAGACTCAGGCCCGCCAACTCCGTCAGCCAGGCCAGCCCGAGGGTGACCAGCAGCAGGTTGAGCACAAACAGCTCCTCGCTCTGGCGCCGAGCCACCAATGTGAGCCACCAGCGCATCACGCGCTGCCCGCCGACCAACAGCAGCGTGATCAGCAGCACGGCCTTGACGCCGGCCAATAGCAGCGTGGCTGGCAGTGCCTCAGTCGGCGCCGCCAGGGCCGGGATCAGCACCAGCAGCGGCACCACCGCCAGGTCCTGGAACAGCAGCACCCCCATCACCCGTTTGCCGTGCTCTGACTCCAGCTCCAGCCGTTCGGTCATGAGTTTGACGATGATGGCCGTGCTGCTCATGGCCAACGCGCCTGACAGGGCCAGCGGGGTTTGCCAGCCCATGCCCCACAGGCCCGGTGCCAGCCAGGCCAGGCCGAGCAGCACGGTGGTGGTGGCCAGCATCGTCAGCAGCACCTGGAGCAGGCCCAGCCCGAACACATGGCGGCGCATGGCGCGCAGCTTGGGCAGGTTGAACTCCAGGCCGATGACAAACATCAGGAACACCACGCCAAACTCACCCAGGTGGCGCACCCCGTCGGAGTTTTTGGCCAGCGCCAGCGCGTTGGGCCCGATCAACACCCCCACCACCAGATAACCCAGCATGGGCGGCAGCTTGAGCGAGCGGCATGCCACCACCCCCAGCACGGCGGCCAGCAGGTACAACAGGGTTAGTTCAAGCGGGCTCATGACGACATACTAACTAACAAGGCGACAGGTTCAGGGACGCAGGCCCCAACCGTAGAATCCCACGATGACTGTTCGCACCGCCGCGCCCCCCGTTTTTGAGGCCGGCCGCGCTATTCTGCTGGCCCAGGAGACCCTGGACATTGAGGCGGCAGCGGTCATGGCGGTGCGGCAGCGACTCGGGCCGGCCTTTGCCCAAGCCGTTGAGCGCATGCTGCTGCTGTCTGGCCGGGTGGTGGTGATGGGCATGGGCAAGAGCGGCCATATCGGACGCAAAATCGCCGCCACCCTGGCCTCAACTGGTACCCCGGCCTTGTTTGTGCACCCGGCTGAGGCCAGCCATGGCGATCTGGGGATGATCACCGCAGCCGACTTGGTGCTGGCGGTCTCCAACAGCGGCGAGTCGCAGGAGTTGACGGCTATCCTGCCAGTGCTCAAGCGCCTGGGTGTGCCGCTGGTGGCCATGACCGGCCGGGCCGATTCCACGCTGGCGCGCCATGCCGATGTGTTTCTGGACTGCGCGGTGGACAAAGAGGCCTGCCCGCTCAACCTGACCCCGACCGCCAGCACCACTGTGCAACTGGCACTCGGCGACGCCCTGGCGGTGGCCCTGCTCGATGCGCGCGGCTTCAAGGCTGAGGACTTTGCCCGCTCTCACCCCGGCGGTGCCCTGGGGCGCAAGCTGCTGACCCATGTCAGCGACGTGATGCGCTCAGGCTCCGCGGTGCCGCGGGTCGGGCCGGACGCCAGCTTCAGCGCGTTGATGCGCGAGATGAGCGCCAAGGGCCTGGGCGCGACCGCCGTGGTCGATGCAGAGGACCGTGTGCTCGGCATCTTCACCGACGGCGACCTGCGCCGGCTGGTGGAGCGCGGCCAGGACCTGCGTACGCTCAGCGCGGCTGACGTGATGCACCCCCAGCCGAGCACCATCGCCCAAGACGCCCTGGCGGTGGAGGCGGCCGAACTGATGGAGTTGCGTCGTATCACCAGCGTGCTGGTGCTCGACGCCCAGGGCCTGTTGTGTGGCGCACTCAATAGCAACGACCTCATGCGGGCCAAGGTGATCTGATGCTACAACCCGCGCTGAACCTTGCCCCAGAGCTGTTGCTGCAGGCCCAAGGCATCAAGGTGGTGTTCTTTGATGTGGATGGTGTGCTGACCGACGGCGGTCTGTATTTCACCGAAGCTGGCGAGACCCTTAAACGCTTTCACACCCTGGACGGTCATGGCCTCAAACTGCTGCAGCGTGGCGGGATCACGCCGGCGGTGATCAGTGGTCGCGACTCTGAGCCGCTGCGCTTGCGGCTGAAGGCGCTTGGTATTGAGCATGCCCACTTGGGCACCGACAACAAGCGGCCGGCGGCTGAGCAGATCCTGGCCACACTGGGGCTGAGCTGGCAAGAGGCCGCCGCCATGGGTGACGACTGGCCCGACCTGCCGGTGATGCAGCGCGCCGCGCTGGCGTGCGCACCGCCCAACGCACACCTTGAGGTGCGGGCGATAGCGCACCATGTCACGCAGGCCGCTGGCGGCGCGGGGGCGGTGCGTGAGTTCTGCGACCTGTTGCTGGTCGCCAGCGGCAAGTACGCGGGTCTGCTGCGGGAGTCTGCGGCATGAAGAGGCTGGTCTACCAGGTCTGGGAGCGCGCTGCGCTTTACCTGCCCACGCTGTTGATGGGGGTGGTGGCCTTGGGCACCTACTGGCTGGTGCGCAGCACGCCGGTGCAGGTACAGGCCTCGCCCGCAGCGCCCTTGCGCCATGAGCCTGATTACCTGATGAACAAGTTTTCTGTCAAAACCTACGATGCCAATGGTCGCCTCAAGTCTGAGATAGTCGGTGGGCAGGCGCGTCATTTTCCGGATGTTGACACCCTGGAGATCGATGGTGTGCGTATCCGTGCCTATGACGAGGCCGGTCAACTGACGCTCGCGACGGCCAGCCGGGCGCTCATCAATGCCGACGCCTCCGAACTGCAGCTGTTTGGAGATGCCCGCGTGGTGCGTGAGCCTGTCCCAGACAAGGCCGGTGTGCTGCAGCCACGGCTTGAGTTTCGCGGTGAGTTCTTGCATGCCTTCATGAAAACCGAGCGCGTGCTCTCGCCGCAGCCATTACAGCTGCCGCGTGGGCAGGACCAGTTCACCGCCGATGCGATGGAGTTTGACAACCTGGCGCAGGTGATGCAGCTAAGCGGCCGTGTGCGTGGCACGCTGGTGCCCAAGCTAGGCAAGTAAAGCGATATTGATTGAAGATGGCCCGACTCGTCTTCATCACCGGCGCAGCCAGCGGCCTTGGTCAAGCCCTGGCCTGGCGCTACCACCAGGCGGGCGCTGAGCTGGCCTTGGTCGGGCGCCATGAATTCGCAATCAAATCGTGGGCTGAGCAGCGTGGCATAAGCCCAGATAGCTATAAAATTTATAGCGCTGATGTTGCCATTGCAGCCAGTATCGTGGCGGCGGGAGAGGCCTGCTTGCGCCAGCAGGGTGTGCCTGATGTGGTGGTGGCTTGTGCTGGCATTAGCGTCGGGGTGGACACGGCAGAGCGCGACGACCTGGATGTCATGGCCCTGACCTACGCCACCAACAATGTGGGAACTGCCGCTACTTTCATGCCTTTCATCAAGGCCATGAGGCAGCGCCGCTATGGCACCCTGGTCGGGATTGGCAGCGTGAATGGCATTCGCGGTTTTGCCGGCCATGGGGCCAATTGCCCGAGTAAGGCGGCCTTGATCAGCTATTGCGAATGCCTGCGCCTTGAGTTGCGCGTCAGTGGGGTGCGCGTGGTGACGCTGTGCCCCGGCTACGTCGCCACGCCGCTCACTCAGGACAACCGTTACGCGATGCCTTTTTTGCTGCAGCCTCAAGACTTCGCAGAACGTGCCTATCGGGCGATTGAGGCCGGCGTCAGTTACCGGGTGATTCCCTGGCAGATGGGGCTGGTGTCCAAGCTGTTGCGACTGCTGCCCAACCCGGTGTTTGACTGGTTATTTGCCGGGCGGCCACGCAAGGCGCGGCAATAAAAAAGGGCCCGAAGGCCCTTTTTGTCTGCTGGCTAGATGCCGGCTGAGTGCTTAGTAGCTGCTGCGACCGCCGCCACCACCACCGTAGCCACCGCCGCCACCGCTGCGGCTTCCACCGCCACCGCCGCCGCCGTAACCGCCGCCACCGCCGCCGCTACGGCTTCCACCGCCGCCGCCACCGCCGTAACCGCCGCCGCCGCCACCACCAGCGCCGCCACCGAAGCCACCGCTACGGGGAGGACGGGGTTCCATGGGGCGAGCCTCGTTCACCACGAGACCACGGCCGCCATACTGCTGGCCGTTCATGCCATTGATGGCCGCTTGCGCTTCCGCGTCGCTGCCCATCTCGACAAAACCGAAACCTTTGGAGCGGCCGGTGTCACGTTCCATCATGACCTTGGCGCTTGACACCGTACCGTGTGCGGCAAAAGCTTGCTG
>CAXNFT010000083.1:0-9505 GCA_964201255.1 Rhodoferax sp. | reverse complement strand
GGTGTAGACGATGGCAAAGTGGTCTTGCGGGAAAGCGGTGTAGGCCCAATGTGGAAAGGCGTCACTGGCACCGGCCAGAGCGGCTTCATAGCTGCCACCTGGCGCCAGTACCAGCACTGGTAGGTTGTGAAGGGCGGCGAGACGCTGCGCCATAGCCTCAAATTCCGGCTCGGTGATCAGCATGCGTGGCTCGGCATTGACCAGCACCGAGACCAGCTCGGGCTCGGTCATGCGGAAGTTCAGGCCCACATAGACCATGGCCGCCTTGCTGACCCCCACCATCACCTCGACCACCTCCATGCAGTTGTGCACCAGCAGCGCCACACGCTCGCCTTTAGTGAACTGGTAGCCCGCGCGCAGTACCTGGGCCAAACGGTTGCTGCGCTGATCGAGGGTGGCGTAGTCCATGGTCCGCTCTCCATCGAACAGCGCCAGGCTGTCTGGCGCACGTTGGGCGATACGGGTGACAGAGAGGCCAATGTTCATGGTGAGCCGGCTGTGTGGAGGTTGAGGGTTGGCTGTCAGGCCAGCGCAATGACCGCGATCATACGAAACACGTTGCGACAGGGCCCAAAGACTGACCGAGCCAGACGGCGATCTCATTCGCCCACAAAAAAGCCGTCTTGAAGACGGCTTTTTTGCTTTTGCTGACAGCGCACCCCGTTCAAACGGCGAAGCCCCGGTCAGGGGGATTCGTGCGAAGCGCCTGGGTTCAGGCGGCTTTGGTGGCCAGGGCTTTCACCTTGGTCGACAGGCGGCTCTTGTCGCGCGCTGCCTTGTTTTTATGGAAGATGCCTTTGTCTGCCACAGTGTCCACCACGGCTTGCATCTTGCCAAAGGCTTCGGTGGCCTTGGTCTTGTCGCCAGCCAGCACGGCTTTCTCGACGTTCTTCACCGCAGTGCGGTACTGTGAGCGCAACGACGTGTTGGCGGCGTTGATCTTGATGTCTTGACGGACGCGTTTGCGGCCCGACGCTAGGCGCGGGTTCTTTTTCTTGGGTTTTCCAGATGCCATATAAATAGTTCCTTGTGTCTGAGGATGATGCCAGCAAAGCCCACGATTCTAGCAGGGGCTACACTGGGAAGGTGAGCCTTTTCAAATCTGCGTCAACTGTTTCACTGCTGACCCTGGCCTCCCGCATTACCGGGCTGGGGCGCGAGTTGCTCATGGCATCGATGTTCGGTGCCAGCGCCATGACCGACGCCTTCAACGTCGCCTTCCGCATTCCCAACCTGTTTCGGCGTCTGTTTGCCGAAGGCGCCTTTAGCCAGGCTTTCGTGCCGGTGCTGGCGGCCAGCAAGCAACAGCATGGGGACGCCGCTACGCACCTGCTGGTAGACCGGGTGGCCACGCTGCTGGTCTGGGCCTTGCTGCTGACCAGTGTGCTGGGGGTTGCCGGTGCACCGATATTGGTGTGGGCCATGGCAAGTGGCTTGCAGCAGTCGCCGCAAGGATTTGAAGCGGCGGTGTTCATGACGCGCTGGATGTTCCCCTACATTGCCTTCATGTCTCTGGTGGCGCTGGCCGCTGGTGTCCTCAATACCTGGAAGCGCTTTGCCTTGCCAGCCGCTACCCCAGTGCTGCTGAATCTGGCGATGATTGGCGCGATGGTCTGGGGCTCGCCCTGGTTTGCCCGCCACGGGCTGGAACCGATTTATGCCCTGACCGCTGGCGTGATGCTGGGCGGTCTGCTGCAGCTGGGCGCACAGATCTGGGGCCTGAGCCGGCTGGGCATGCTGCCCCACATCGGCTTGAGCTGGTCGGCGTTGCGACTGGCCTGGGCCGACCCGGGCACCCGGCGCATCGCCAGCCTGATGGCACCGGCCCTGCTGGGCGTGAGCGTGGCGCAGATTTCGCTGCTGATCAACACCCAGATTGCCTCGCACCTGACGCCTGGCAGTGTGAGCTGGCTCAGCTACGCCGACCGGCTGATGGAGTTCCCCACCGCGCTGCTGGGGGTGGCTCTGGGTGTGGTGTTGACGCCGCAGTTGGCGGCGGCTCGGGCCGCGCAAGATACGCGGCAGTACGCCGCCATGCTGGACTGGGGTTTACGCCTGGTCATGCTGCTGGGCTTGCCCAGTGCCGTGGCCTTGCTGACTTTCGCCAAACCGCTGGTGGCGGTGCTTTACCACTATGGCGCTTTTACCGATCGAGATGTGGCCCAGACCACCGCTGCGCTGATGGGCTATGGCGTCGGCCTGCTTGGGCTGGTGGCGATCAAGGTGCTGGCGCCAGGCTTTTATGCCAGCCAAGACATTCGTACCCCGGTCAAGATCGCCCTGGTGGTGCTGGTGATCACTCAATTGCTTAATCTGGCGCTGGTGCCGCTGCTGCAGCATGCTGGGTTGGCCCTGGCCATCGGGCTGGGTGCGCTGATTAATGCCCTGTGGCTGTTGCTGGGTCTGATGCGCCGTGGCAGTTACCGGCCGTCGCCGGGTTGGGGCATGTTTCTGCTGCGGGTGGTGCTGGCCTCTGCGCTGCTGGCCGCCTTCTTGCTGCTGGCAGGCAGCGCGTTTGACTGGACTGCCATGCGCGCCCATAGTTTGCAGCGAATTGGCCTGATGGCCCTTGTGCTGCTTGGTTCCTCCGCTATTTATTTCATAGCGTTACGGCTTTTGGGCATGAACCTGCGGCAGCTGCTGCAGCGTTAAGAAAACGCCAAACCGATCACCGCGAAAATACTGCTGCAAAAATAGTTGACGTCGCCGCCGCGCGCCGGTACAAAGTCCCATGTTTATTCGATTTGATGTTCCGACTCCGCTGGCCTACTTCGCCAGCCTGGTGCACAGTGACGCCGAGTTCCCGCTGCTGGAGGCGGCCGCCAGTCTGGCGCAAGACGAGTACCCCGAGCTTGACATCCAGCAGGTGCTTGGCGAGGTGGATCAGTTGCTTGAACGCGTCAAGCGTCGGGTGCCCAGCGATGCGCCCGCCCTGCAACGCCTGCGCGCGCTCAACCAGCTGTTTTACCGTGACCTGGGCTTTGGCGGCAACCTCAACAATTATTACGACCCCGAAAACAGTTACCTCAGCGTTGTGCTGCGCAACCGGCGCGGCATTCCGATCTCGCTGGCGGTACTGTGGTTAGAGCTGGCCCTTGGGCTGGGCTTGAACGCCAGTGGTGTGGCTTTTCCTGGACATTTCATGCTCAAGGTCAGTCTGCCCACGGGGCAGGTCGTGATGGACCCTCTCACAGGCCAGTCACTGAGCCGTGAAGACCTGAGCGAACGGCTGGAGCCCTTTCGCCGACGTGGCTTCCAGCACGATGATTTTGACGCTCCGATCGGCCTGTACCTACAGCCGGCACCAGCGCGAGACATCATCGCTCGCATGTTGCGCAATCTAAAGGAAGTTCACCGCACGCAGGAAGACTGGGCCCGGCTGATCCCCGTGCTGGACCGGCTGATTACTCTGCTGCCTCAGGCCTGGGGTGAGTACCGTGACCGCGGCTTGGCGCGGGCCGAGCAGGGTCAGGTGGCCCCGGCGCTGGCGGATCTGGAGGTGTATTTGTCAAACGCCGAAGATGGCCTGGACATTGACGCCATTGCCGAACGCGCGCTGGAACTGCGCCGCGGTTAGCGGACCACGACGGCGGCCGATTGCTCGCCACGGGGGGCGATGACGCCGATCACATGCACCTGCTCCCCGGCAGCCCGCAGGTGGTCGGCACAGGCTTCGGCCTGTTCTGCGTCGATCACCACGACCATCCCGATGCCGTTGTTGAAGGTTCGATTCATCTCCAGGTCGTCAATGGCAGCAGTGCGCTGCAGCCAGGCAAACAGCTCACTTTGCGGCCAGCTGCCCTTGACCAAATGCGCAGCCAGACCTTCGGGCAATACACGGGGGATGTTTTCCAGCAGGCCGCCACCGGTGATGTGAGCCAGTGCCTTGATGGGGTGGGCTGCCAGCGCCGCCAGAACACTTTTGACATACAGCCGGGTTGGCGCCATCACCGCGTGCCGGAAGGGCTGTCCGTCCAGCGTGGCGGGTAGCGCCTCGCCAGCCCGCTCAATGCACTTGCGCACCAGGCTGAAGCCGTTTGAGTGCACGCCGCTGGACCCCAGGCCCAACACCACGTCTCCGGGCTTGACGTCCTGCCCGGTCAGAATCTTCGATTTTTCGACCACGCCCACGGCAAAGCCTGCCAGGTCGTATTCACCCGCCGGGTACATGCCCGGCATTTCAGCGGTCTCACCTCCGATCAGCGCGCAGCCAGACAGCTCGCAGCCGCGCGCAATGCCTCCCACCACGGCGGCAGCTGTGTCGACATTGAGCTTGCCGCAGGCGAAATAATCCAGAAAAAACAGGGGCTCAGCCCCCTGCACCAGCACATCGTTCACACTCATGGCCACCAGGTCGATGCCGACGGTGTCATGCATGGCCCATTCAAAGGCGAGCTTGAGCTTGGTGCCCACGCCGTCGGTGCCGCTCACCAGCACGGGCTCACGGTAGCGCTTGGGCACTTCAAACAGGGCGCCAAAGCCACCAATGCCGGCCAAAACGCCTTCGCGCATGGTTTTGCGGGCCAGCGGCTTGATGCGCTCAACCAGTGCGTCGCCCGCATCAATGTCGACGCCGGCCTCTTTGTAGGACAGGGGGGAGGGGGTGTGGGGAGTCGTCATGTCAGTGGCGGGGCTGATCTGGAGGCACAGCCCGATAGAATTGAGACAGATTTTACGGGTTTGCCCCCGCTGCCCACCACCATGATCTTCACCCCCACCCAAAAAAGAGTCGCAGCCTGGGCCGGCATTGCGCTGGCGCTCGTCTTGCCACTTTGGCTGCTGGCGCCGGTGCTGACCCCCTTTGTGGTGGCTGCGGTGCTTGCCTATGCCCTGACACCCTTGGTGGATTGGCTCGATGACCTGGGCCGTGGCCGGCTGCCGCGTGTCGTGGCAGTGGTGCTGGTGGAGTTGCTGTTCATTGTGGCGCTGCTGGGCATGGTGCTGCTGATCGTGCCGATTGTGGCCAAGGAGCTACCGCTGCTGCGCGAACAGGTGCCGGTGCTGCTGGAGCGTCTGAACAACTCACTCAAGCCGGCGCTGGCGCAGGTTGGTATCCATTTCTCGATGGATGTGGCCAGCATCAAGGCCTACCTGCTGGAGTACCTCAGCGGCAACTACGAAGACGCGCTGCGCTCGGTCATGGCCTCTGTCAAACTGGGCGGCAGCCTGGCGTTTGCCCTGATTGGCAATGCGGTGCTGGTGCCAGTCGCCCTGTTTTACCTGCTGATGGACTGGCACAATTTTGTGGCGCGTGCGCTTGAGTTTGTGCCGCCGCGCCTGCGCGGCGGTGTCGACGGCTTTACCAGAGAGGCCGACGAGGTGCTGGGCCAGTACCTGCGTGGCCAATTGCTGGTGATGGTGCTGCTTGCGGTGTTTTACAGCACTGGCCTGGCGCTCTTTGGGCTGGATCTGGCCTTGCCGATCGGGGTGTTCACCGGTCTGGCCATTTTTGTGCCCTACCTCGGCTTCGGCCTGGGCCTGGTGCTGGCCACGCTGGCGGGTTTGCTTGAGTTTGCCAGCACCGCCGGGCCGTCACAAGCGCTGCTGATGGTGGCTGTGGTTTACGGCCTGGGACAGATGATTGAGAGCCTGTTCCTCACCCCCCGGCTGGTGGGGGAGCGCATTGGCCTGCACCCTTTGGCGGTGATCTTTGCGCTGCTGGCCTTTGGCCAGTTGTTCGGCTTTGTGGGTGTGCTGGTGGCCCTGCCGGCCAGTGCAGTCCTGTTGGTGGCCATGCGACGGGCCCGCGCCGCTTACCTGGCAAGCCGGCTGTACCAGGCCTGACGGCAGGATGCGGCAAATCGCGCTCGATATCGGTCTGGCCAGCGGCCCGACCCTGGCCAATTTTTTCCCTGGTCCCAACGAGGCCGTGCTCAGGCACTTGCAGCTCTGGATCGGCGAGCACACCAGCCCGGCCACCCGCTCACCAGTGCCGACCTATCTTTGGGGCGCCAGCGGTAGCGGCAAGAGCCATTTGCTCCAGGCGGTGCAGCGGGCCTTGCGTGAGCAGGGTGCCGCAGTGGGCTTGCTCGATGCCAGCCTCCACACGCCGCCGCCATTCAGCGAGCAGTGGGGCGTCGTGCTGATGGACGACGTGCATTTGTACACCGCCGCGCAGCAGCAGGCGGCCTTCAACTGGTTTGTCAACGCACAGACGCACCAGCGCTGGGTGCTGACCACGGGTGAGGTGGCGCCGGGCGAACTGCGCCTGCGCGAAGACCTGCGCACCCGGCTGGGCTGGGGGCACTTGTTTTGCCTGCAGGTACTGAGCGAGCCCGACCGGCGCGCTGTATTGCGCCAGGCGGCCGATGAGCGCGGCGTCTTTCTGAGCGATGAGGTGATGGATTTCATGTTGACGCGCTTTTCCCGCGATCTGGGCAGCCTGATGGAACTGCTGGACTTGATGGACGGCTACGCCTTGCAGACCAAGCGGGCGATCACCATACCGCTGATCAAAGCCATGATGGACGAGGCCTGACCCTGTGAAACTTGCCCTGTTTGACCTGGACCACACCCTGTTGCCCATCGACTCGGATTACGCCTGGGGCGTTTTCACCACCACCATAGGCTGGACCGATCCGGTCGATTTCAACCGGCGCAACGACGAGTTTTACGCCCATTACAAGGCCGGCACGCTTGACATCCACGACTACGTGCGCTTTGCCACTGAGGCCGTGCGGCGGCACGGTGCGACCGAGGCCGAGGCTGCCCATGCCGAGTTCATGCGCAGTGTGATCGAGCCGGCCATCCGGCCCGAGGCGCTGGCCCTGGTGCGCTCGCACCAGCAGGCCGGCGACACGGTGTTGATCGTCACTGCCACCAACGAGTTTGTGACCCGCCCGATAGCGCGAGCCTTTGGCGTGGCCGAGCTGATTGCGGTAGAGTTGGCGCGTGATACTGCATCAGGCGGCAGCGGCTGGATCACCGGGGAGATTGCTGGTGTTCCATCGGCGCGTGAGGGGAAGGTGACCCGCGTGAGCCAATGGCTGCAAAGCCACGCCCTGGGCTGGGCCGACGTAGAAACCACGTTTTACACCGACTCCATCAACGACCTGAGCCTGATGGAGACCGTGAACCATCCCGTGGCCACCAACCCGGACGCGCGGCTGCGCGCCATTGCCGAGACGCGCGGATGGCGCATACTCAATCTTTTTCAAGGCCTGTGAACCGCCAACGCACATGCAATGACCCAGTCATTCCCGCGCGGGCGGGAATCCATTGGCCCCTGGATCCCCGCTTTCGCGGGAATGACACAGCACTCCAACTTCAATGATCAAAAAATTCATCGACAAACTGCTGAGCAAAGTCTCGGGCGCGCCCAAAACCAAGAAACTGCCTTTTGGCAAGCGCGAAGAGGTGAGCGTAGACCGTCACGGTATCGACCCCACGCTGGTGGACGAGCGGGCGCGCAACGTGGTCAGCACCCTGCAGGGGGCTGGTTTTGAGGCCTACATCGTGGGCGGGGCGGTGCGCGACCTGATGGTGGGCCTGGCCCCCAAAGATTTTGACGTGGCCACCAACGCCACGCCCGAGCAGGTGAAGGGCCTGTTCCGCCGCGCCTTCATCATTGGGCGACGCTTTCGCATCGTGCACGTGGTGTACGGCCGGGGCCGTGAGCATGAGGTGATCGAGGTCTCTACCTTCCGCGCCTATATGGACAACGCCGCTGCCGAGGCGGTGGCCGGCAATGAGCGCACCAGCAAAAACGAGCTTGCAGGCATGAAGCACGCGGTCGACGCCTCAGGCCGGGTGCTTCGCGACAACGTCTGGGGCCCGCAGGAAGAAGACGCTGTGCGGCGTGATTTCACCATCAACGCCATGTACTACGACCCGCAGACGCAGATCGTGGTCGACTACCACCACGGCATCGAAGACGCCAAGAAGCGCGTCATCCGAATGATCGGCGACCCCGCCACCCGCTACCGGGAAGACCCGGTGCGCATCATCCGCGCGGTGCGCTTTGCCGCCAAGCTCAGCGGCCTGGGTTTCAAGCTAGAGACCAAGACAGCGGCGCCGCTTGTTAAAAGCCAGGAACTGCTGGCCGATGTGCCGCAAAGCCGCTTATTTGACGAAATGCTCAAGCTGCTGCAGACCGGGCACGCATTGGCGTCGATCGATCAGCTCAAGCTGCTGGGGCTGGCACGCGGCATTTACCCGCTGCTGGATGTGGTGGTGGAACGGGTGGGGCAGCCCTTCGTCAGCGCCGCGCTCAAAGACACCGACCGTCGTGTGGGTGAGGGCAAACCGGTGGCACCCAGTTTTTTGCTGGCCTGCGTGCTGTGGGCCGACGTGCGCGACGGTTGGGCCCAGCGCATCCAGCAGCGCCAGTCCGCGCACCCGGCGTTGCAGGATGCCATTGACGACACCTTCAACGCCCGCATCGGCGACGTGTCGGGCCGCGGCAAGCTGGCCGCGGATATGCGCGAGATCTGGATGATGCAGCCTCGGTTTGACAAACGGGTTGGCAGCGCCGCTTTTGGGCTGGTCGAGCAGCCGCGCTTTCGGGCAGCTTTTGACTTCATGCGGCTGCGCGCCGACGTGGGCGAGATTGACGATCTGCTGGCTGACTGGTGGCAAGAGTTCAGCATGGCTGACGACACCCTGCGCCAGGACATGGTTGACCAGGTCCGCGAGGAGCAGTTGCAGCGGCCCCGCGCCCCCAGAGTCCACAAAGTTCCCCGGGCCGCCGCGCCAGACAGCCGATCGGCGAGCATGGCTGTCGATGCAGCGCCGCCCGAAGCCCTTGGCCCAACCGAGGATGGGTCCGATGGTGCACAGCCTGAGGGAGCAACAGCCGCGCCCAAGCGCCGCCGTCGACGTCGCTCCGGCACACGCCGCGAGGGCGGTGACGCAGGCGGAGCTGAGGGCGGTCAGGGCCCGGCTGGCGACTGACCCTGTGGCTCGCGCTGCCATCACCGCCTATCTGGCGCTGGGTGCCAACCTGGGTGAGGCAAAGGCCACGGTCCGTTGGGCCATGGCTGCCATCGCGGCCTTGCCAGGCTGTGCGCTGGGGGCCTGTTCCTCGCTGTACCGCACGGCGCCAGTCGATTCTTCGGGACCAGACTACATCAACGCCGTGGTGGAGATCAGCACCACGCTCTGCGCCCCGGACTTGCTGGCCCAGTTGCATGGGCTGGAGCAGCAGGCCGGGCGCGTGCGGCCCTACCGTAACGCACCGCGCACCCTCGACCTGGACATCTTGCTCTATGGCAGCGCACAGGTCCAGAGCGACCGGCTCGCGATTCCCCATCCGCGCATGATGGAGCGGGCTTTTGTGCTGATGCCTTTGGCCGAAATCGCCCCCGGTCTGGTGCCTTCGGCGCAGCTGATGGTGGTGGCTGGGCAATCGTGCCAACGTCTCTGAACACTGTGTCGCCCCAGCCCCAACCCCAACGAAGTTTCGCGGTCAATCTGGCAGCCATGATGGGCATTTGCCTGGCTTTCATGCTGACCGCGCTCAACACCTCGGTGGTCGGCATCGCCATGCCGCGCCTCGTGGCTGACC
>CAXNFT010000082.1:0-9813 GCA_964201255.1 Rhodoferax sp. | reverse complement strand
CCCCAGTCGAAGGTGCTGTAGACCAGCTTGCCCGGCACACTGGACCAATAGGTCTTGACGAAGCGTTCGTCATCGCGCCAGACCGTTTGCATGCAGCCCGGGGGCAAAGGCCCTTCGATCGCCACCACCCCTTTTTGATTCGGTGCTGTGAGCTCCGCCCCCGTTTGGTCGTCCAGCAACTTAACCGTGTAGCCGTACATCGGAATCCCGGGGCTGCCATATTTACTGGGCGCCTTCTCGACGCCGTTGGCAATGGTCAGGATCGGCCAGCCACTTTCAGTCTGCCAGTAGTTGTCGATGACGGGTACGCCCAGGCCGTCGGCGATCCAGCGTGCTGTAGGCTCGTCCAGCGGCTCGCCCGCCAGAAACAGGGCACGCAAACTGGATAAATCGTATTTTTTCAGCAACGCTGGGTCCTGTTTTTTCAGCACGCGAACCGCCGTGGGCGCGCTGAACATGACCGCAACCTTGTATTTTTCGACCAGGCTCCACCAAATGCCCCCATCGGGCCTTGTGGGCAAGCCCTCGTACATGATGGTGGCCATACCGGCAATCAGCGGCCCGTAGATGATGTAACTGTGGCCCACCACCCAACCGATGTCGCTGGTAGAAAAATAGGTTTCGCCAGGCTGGCCACAAAAAATATGCTTCATGCTGGCGGCCAAGGCCACGGCGTAGCCGCCCGTGTCGCGCTGAACACCTTTGGGCTTGCCAGTCGTGCCGCTGGTGTACAGGGTGTAGCTGGGGTGGGTCGCTTCAAGCCACTCACAATTCACCACGGTATTCAGATGCTGCTCGCGCAGGGGCCCCCAAAGGTGATCACGCCCAGCGGTCAGGGCCATGGTCGCGAGCTGGCGGTCGACCAGCAGCACCGCGTCAGGCTTATGGCTGGACAGGCGGATGGCCTCATCCAGCAGCGGCTTGTACTCAAGCACCTTGCCGCTTCGCGAACCCGCATCGGCACTGATGATCACCCGCGGTGAGGCATCCTCTATGCGCGAGGCCAGCGAGCCAGAAGCGAAGCCGCCAAACACCACCGAATGAATGGCGCCGATACGGGCGCAGGCCAACATGGCAAAAGCGGCCTCGGCAATCATGGGCATGTAGATCAGAACCCGGTCCCCTTTCTGCACGCCCAATTGCCGTATCACGGCGGCCATACGCTGAACCTCAGCGTGCAACTCGCGAAAGGTGTAGGCCCGCTCTTGGTTGGTTTCCGTCGACACAAAGATCAGCGCAGCCTGATCTGGCCTATCGGCCAGGTGACGGTCCACCGCGTTGTGACACAGGTTGGTGGTTCCGCCGACAAACCACTTGGCAAACGGGGGCTGGCTGTAATCGCAAATCTGCTGCGGCGGTACCTGCCAGTCAATCAGTTGCGCCTGCTCTGCCCAAAAAGATTCGGGATCGGCGATGGAGCGGTGATAGAAATCCGAATAATTCGTCATGAGGGATCCCGGTCGGTGCGAAAAACTGCATTCATAATTATGACCAACCAGCTTGCAATAGCCTGACTGGTCTCATGCCGCTCGCCACCAGGGCTCGGAACTCCCGCCTTAGGCTGATTCACCCTACTTGACCAGCGCCTGCACCGCCTTGAAGGCTGGGTGTTCGGCGGTGCGCAACCACTCAAAAGCCACCATTTCGGTGGTGACCAACTCAGCCCCAGCCCCAGCCAAGCGATCAAAAGCGGCATCCCGGTTGCGCTCGGTGCGGGACGTGCAGGCGTCGGTGACGACCCAGACCTCAAATTCATCCTCCAACAGGTCTAGGGCCGTCTGCAACAGACAGATGTGAGCCTCGCAGCCAGCCATCACGACCGTATTACGCGGAGGTGGCCCGGCCAAGGGCTTCTGCAGATGCTTGGGAAGGCTGCGGGCGTTACCCGCAGGGGCTTTGCTTGGGGGTCGCAGCCACTCGCCCAGGCCTTCTTCAACCGCGCTAAATTGCATTTTGCTCAAGGTGTCTCGACACAACGCCTTGATGAGCGGCAAGTTGGGCCCCAGGCCAGAGGGGTTCTGTTCGGTCCCCCACACAGGCACCCCCATCAGGCGCGCCAATTCACCCAGACGCACTGCGTTGGCCGCGACGGGCTCAGCTTCCCACATCACCGGCATCAAGCGTATTTGATAATCAACCAGCACCAGTTGGGCGTCGGCGGCGTCTAACAACATAGCGAACTTTCTTGGAAAAATGGCTTGGCACCCTTGAGCATCAACCATGAAAACACTATCATAATGATAGCTATAACCCTATATTCTACGGGGCTTAGCTGCCAATTTTGATCACAGTTCGGCCACGCACGCGTCCGGCCATCAGCTCATGGGCGCGGGCCACCGCACCCTCAAGCGGTACTTCCTGCACCATGGCCTCAAGCAAGACGGGGTCCAAGTCACGGGCGAGCCGGTCCCAGGCGCGTTGCCGACGGGCCAGCGGCGCCATCACCGAGTCAATGCCTGCCAAGGTCACACCACGCAGAATGAAGGGCATGACGCTGGTCGCCAGGTCCATACCCTGCGCCAGACCACATGCCGCCACCACGCCGCCATAGCGGGTTTGTGCCAGCACGTTGGCCAGCGTGTGCGAGCCGACCGCGTCGACCACGCCAGCCCAACGCTCTTTTTGCAAGGGCTTTCCCGGCGCGGACAAGTCTGCGCGGTCCATCACGCCAACCGCACCCAACTGCTCCAGATAAGCCGCTTCAGACGCCTTGCCGGTCACGGCCACCACCCTGTAGCCCAAACGGCTCAGCAAGGCGACCGCCACACTGCCGACGCCGCCGGTGGCGCCCGTGACCAGCACATCACCTGAAGCAGGAGTAAGCCCGTGGTCCTCCAGGGCTAGCACACACAGCATGGCGGTGTAGCCGGCCGTGCCAATCGCCATGGCCTGGCGTGGCGTGAACGCTGTAGGCAGGCGCACGAGCCACTCGCCCTTTAGCCTGGTTTTCTCCGCCAAACAGCCCCAATGGACCTCCCCTACACCCCAGCCATTGTGAATCACCAGGTCGCCGACCTGCCAGTCCGCATGGCTGGACTCGACCACGGTGCCAGCACCATCGATACCAGCCACCATCGGCCACTGGCGCACCACCGGCCCCTTGTTGGTGATGGCCAGGCCATCCTTGTAATTGAGGGTGGAGTACGACAACGCCACGGTGACATTTCCCTGCGGCAGGCGAGATTCGTCAACTGACTGCACCGAGGCCTGGAACTCAGGGTTGTTGTCCAGCAAGAGGGCTTTAAACATAATTTTCAATTTTAAATATATAAATCATAGTCTTACATTAGGCTTCTAATGTAATTTATAACTTGGGAAAACTGCTATCGGGCAGCTTATACTAGGCCGATGAGGCTACTCCATCTTATCGCTATCTTCCTGTTCGCCACGCAGGTTATGGCTGCTCCAACCGCACCGGTTGATGACATGGAGCGCCTGCTTGCTGAAAAAGGCCTGCTGGGCCGAATTGACCAAGTTCGACAAAATGCCGCTGACAAGGCTTCCGAACTTGTTTTCACCGCGCTAGGCTTCCTGGGTGTGCCCTACAGACGCGGTGGCAATACAGTTGAGACTGGATTTGACTGCAGCGGCTTTGTCAAAGCCATGTATGAACAGACGGTGGGTCTGATCCTGCCGCGCCGCGCCGAACAACAGGCCGCAAGCACACAAAAAATTGAACGATCAGAGTTGCAACCCGGCGATCTGGTTTTTTTTAACACGATGCGCCGGGCCTTCAGTCACGTGGGCATCTACGTCGGAGAAGGGAAATTCATCCACTCCCCCAAGCCCGGCGCCGAAGTTCGCGTCGAGGACATGGGCGTGTCTTACTGGAGCCGGCGTTTTGATGGCGCACGCCGAGTACAGCCATCGTCACCCTCCCCTTAGGCAAGTTGCTGGCGGCAGTTCAGCACCGCTATGGCGTGATCCACTGGCTCCAAGTTCAGGGTATACCCCTAAGCAAATAATTTCCCAACACATTCTTCGCCGCTATAAGATGATCTTGGTCAAACAATGGCCAGTTACGGCCTCATCTTGGAGTCACCATGGCGAAACTGACAGTGAACAATGTCGTGCGTGAGCACGATGCAGAGGGCGATACCCCTCTGTTATGGGTGCTGCGCGAGCAACTCGGCCTGACCGGCACCAAGTACGGCTGCGGCTTGGCGCAATGCGGGTCCTGCACGGTGCATATTAATGGCGTGCCGACACGCTCCTGTGTCCGGCCGGTGTCTACAGTGCAGGCTGATGAAAAAATCATCACTATCGAAGGTCTGTCCCCTGATGGTTTGCACCCGGTGCAAAAAGCCTGGGCGGCCCTGGATGTGCCCCAATGCGGCTTTTGCCAAAGCGGCATGATCATGGCCACCGTGGCTCTGCTAAAGGAAAAGCCGGATCCTACCGACGCCGACATTGACGCGGCCATCACCAACATCTGCCGTTGCGGTACCTACAACCGCATTCGGGCCGCCATCAAGGTTGTGGCCAAGGGTGGCAACACCAAAGTGGCCGGCCTGTCGATTCAGCACACCGATGGGAGCACCACATGATCAAGGAATCTAAAGCTAGCCGGCTCACCGGTGTTTCGCGCCGGCAATTTTTGGGGCAGTCGGCTGCCATGGGAACAGGCCTTGTCGTGGCCGTCTCGGCACCCTGGTCACTCGATGCGGCAGCGCAAACTTCAGGACTTGCCGAGGTGAATGCCTGGGTAGTGGTACGCCCTGACGACAGTGTGGTGATCAGAATTGCCCGCTCGGAGATGGGTCAGGGCACCCTGACTGGCTTGGCCCAACTGGTTGCAGAAGAACTCGAATGCGATTGGGCCAAAGTCACGACCGAGTATCCAACGCCAGGGCAAAGTCTGGCCCGAAATCGGGTATGGGGTAATTTCAGCACCGGCGGCAGCCGTGGCATCCGGGATTCGCAGGACTATGTTCGCAAGGGTGGCGCCATTGCTCGCACGATGCTGGTTCAAGCGGCGGCTAATGAGTGGCAGGTTGCGGCGGCGGACTGCCGGGCAGCCAATAGTGTGATCACGCACGTGCCGAGTGGCCGCACCACCAGCTACGGCAAGATGGCGGTAGCGGCGGGTAAATTGGCCCAACCGACAAACGTCACGCTCAAAAACCCCAAGGATTGGAAACTTGCCGGCAAGAGGTTGGCTCGGCTTGATACGGTCGACAAGACCACCGGCGCACAGATGTACGGCATCGACCTGAATCTACCTGGCATGTTGAACGCTGCGATCAAGGATTGCCCGGTGTTCGGGGGCAAGCTCAAAAGCTTCGATGCTGCCGCCATCGCCGGTCGCAAAGGCGTCAAAAAAGTCGTCCGCGTCAACGACAGCACCGTCGCTGTGGTGGCCGACACCTGGTGGCATGCCAAGACCGCCTTGGATGCACTTCCCATCGAATGGGACGAAGGCACCCACGCCAAGGCCTCCAGCGAGGAGTTCGCCAAGGTTGTAAGAGCAGCCCTTGACGCGCCAGAGGCGGCCGTTGGAAACGAAAACGGCGACGCTCGCAAGGCGATTGCCGGTGCCGCCCGCAAGATCGAAGCTGTCTACGGCATGCCGCACCAGAACCATGCCACCATGGAGCCAATGAACGCCACTGTGAAATTCAGCGTGTCTGCCAGTGGCACTCCCGAGCGCTGTGAGGTCTGGACGCCGACCCAAAATGGCGAGGCCGCATTGGCTGCCGCTTCCGAGGCCTCGGGCCTGCCAGCCTCAAAATGCGAGGTCTACAAGCTGATGCTCGGCGGTGGCTTCGGCCGCCGTGGCGGCACCGACTGGATTCACCAGGCTGTCAGCATCGCCAAGCAAATGCCAGGCATCCCCGTCAAATTGATCTGGAGCCGTGAAGAAGACATGTTGCACGGGCGTTACCACCCAGTAACCCAGTGCAAGCTGACCGCCGGCATTGATGCCCAGGGCCAAGTCACCGGTTTGCACATGCGCATTGCCGGGCAATCGATTCTGGCCACGGTGGCGCCGCAGAGCATCAAAGACGGCAAAGATCCGGTGGTGTTCCAGGGTTTGCTGGCAGCCGGTGCGGAGGGGCATCTCGGCTACAGCGTGCCCAACCTCTTGATCGACTATGCCATGCGCAACCCGCATGTGCCGGCTGGATTTTGGCGCGGTGTCAACCTGAACCAAAACAGCATTTATGTGGAGTGCTTCATCGACGAACTCGCCCATGCCACGGGCCAGGATCCTCTGGCCTTCAGGCACAAACTGCTGGCTAAACACCCTCTGCACCGAGCCGTGCTGGATGCAGCGGCTCAAGGGGCTGGCTGGGGCAAACCTGCGGCCAAGGGCGTGTTTCGTGGACTGGCCCAGACCATGGGGTTCGGCAGTTACGTGGCCGCCTGCGCCGAGGTCTCGGTCAGCGATGACGGAGAACTCAAGATTCACCGCATCGTAGCGGCAACCGATCCCGGGCATGCGGTCAACCCGCAGCAGATCGAGGCTCAAATTGAGGGCTCCTTTGCTTACGGCCTCTCGGCTGCCCTTTATGGTGAGTGCACGGTCAAAAATGGACGCATGGAACAGGATAACTTCCACACCTATCCGGTCGTCAAAATGGCAGATATGCCGCGGGTCGAATCGATCGTGATGCCTTCGGGTGGTTTCTGGGGAGGGGTTGGAGAACCAACCATCGCCGTGGCTGCGCCTGCGGTGTTGAACGCCATCTTTGCTGCAACAGGCAAGCGAATCCGCGAGTTGCCCCTCAAAAATCACAGCCTCAAGAAAGCGTGAAAAGCGAGGACATGCATGGTGAACCTGAGGCTGCGGACCACGGTTGCCATGCGCTTCCGTGCCCTAGCAGCGGTTCTCCTACTGCAATTGGGCGACGCAATCGGGGAAATCAAGCAAGATCAGTTGGTAAAACCGCCCGGGGACGCTGTGCGTGGCGAATCCATTGTCATCAACCGCCAACTGGGCCTTTGCCTGTTATGCCACAGCGCGCCTGCGGGAGATCCGCGCGTGCAGGGCAATCTGGCGCCCAGCCTGGCAGGTGCTGGTGCTCGTTGGTCTGCTGTTCAGTTGCGCCAGCGCATAGCCAATGCGCGCAGCATCAACCCTGACAGCATCATGCCGTCGTACGCCAGCACCGACGGGTTGAACAGGGTGGCGCCCGCTTGGGTGGGTCAGCCCATTTTGAACTCACAACAGATCGAAGATGTGGTGGCCTACCTGCAGACCCTTCGGGAATGAGCCGACAAACCCACAAACAATACCCCTGCCAGCACATCCCTTTCCAACCCCTCTCATGTCAAACTCAACTCCCACCAGACGACAAGCACTGGCCGCCGGCTTGGGTCTGAGTGCGGTCGTGCTGGTGCGGCCAGCCGCTGCCACCCAAGATGAACTGACCCAGGCCATGAACACCTTCGCCGCGGGTGCCCGAATTCAGGAGGGTCGTGTATTTTTGGATGTTGCACGACTGGTAGACAACGGCAATGCAGTGCCGGCGACGGTCTCGGTGGAAAGCCCTATGACCCCGATAGACCACGTGACTTCTATTGCCATCTTCAACGAGCGCAACCCGCAAACTGAGGTAGCAAGCTTTAGGCTGGGACCGCGCGGCGGCCTGGCCAAGGTCTCTACCCGGATTCGCCTGGCCACGACCCAGAAGCTGGTAGCAATGGCGCGCATGAATGACGGCAGCTGCTGGTCGCACACGGTCGAAGTGTTTGTGACGCTGGCCGCATGCATCGAAACCGACTGAAACGGCTTTAACCATGGCCCGTACGCTCATCAACCTACCCAAGTCAATACGCCGTGGCGACACCGTCGAGATCCAGACGCTGATTGCGCACCCGATGGAAACCGGCTACCGCCCAGGGTCCGACGGCGTAGTTTTAGCCCGAGACTTGATCCGGCACTTCAGCTGCTTTTTTTCAGATGCCTCCGGGCAGTCGCTGGTTTTTTCGGCTGAATTGTTCCCGGCCATTTCGGCCAATCCTTACCTCGCCTTTCATTTACGCACCTCAGGTAACGGCACGCTGACCCTGATTTGGGAGGGCGATCAGGGCTTTCGTCAATCCGAAACCTTGGCGCTCCAAGTGACGGACTGAGGACATCAATGCGGTATGGGTGGCTAGTTCTTTGGCTATTGACGCTAACAGCGGTCACCGGGCAACCGCTTTTCGCCCAGCCATCAACGACGGATGACAAGCTGGGCCGGCGCTCTGGATTTGCCGACATGAGCCCCACGACCCAGGCGATGCAACGCGATGACCGGCAAAACCCGGCCATGCTGTGGGTGGCAGAAGGCGAGGCTTTATGGGACGGTATCGTCGGTAAGGCGAATAAGTCCTGCGTCAGCTGTCATGGCCCAGTCTCTGGCCAACGCGGCGCAGCCGTGCGCTATCCTGGTTTTGATGCCACGAGTCAAAAACCGGTGACTTTGGGCGAGCGGATCAACCTCTGCCGCCAGCGGCATCAGTTGGAGACCAGTCTGCCACCTCAAGACCAGCGCCTGATTGCACTCGAAGCCGTGGTGGCGCACCAATCCCGGGGTATGTCGATCCGTCCTGACCCAGACCCAAGGCTGGTGCCCTATCGAGACCGTGGCGAAGCGCTGTTTAATCTGCGCCTTGGTCAACTGAATCTGTCTTGTGCCCAATGCCATGATCAGCAGGCCGCACGGCTGTTGGGTGGCACTGTCATCCCACAGGCACACCCTACCGGCTATCCACTTTATCGACTGGAGTGGCAAGGTATGGGAACCCTGCAGCGACGACTGCGCAACTGCATGAGCGGGGTGCGGGCCGAGCCGTTCGCCTATAGGTCCCCAGAGCTGGTGGCACTGGAGCTCTACCTGGTTCAACGGGCTGCGGGTATGCCGATTGAGGCGCCGGCCGTCCGGCCGTGACCCAGTCTTCCACTCATTCGTCTGGATCGGTCCCGGCCGCAGCAGATGTGGGGGAAGACTTGGCCTTCCGGTAGCCTTTTAGCCCGAGAATATCGACGAAAAAGCTGGTCTGTCCGGCCTTGCCCGCCTCATCCATCAGGCCAATGAGCGTGGCGAAATGAACTGGACTGGCATCGGCCTCGGTCAGGCCAAAGCGGCAGGCAAAATCCCAGTAGTCGACGCCTTCCGGCAAGGCTGCACGGCGTTGGCGCGCGACATATTTTCTGATGTCATGCTTGCTCGCCTCAAGCAAGCGGTCGGGGTGTCTGCCCTCAACGTTGAGTTGGAATATTTTTTTCACGGTAGCCTTTGGGTCGGCCCAGGGACCGGGCCTTAGCCGTCACCTGGGAGCGCCTGATTATGCGGCCTGACCCTGTTCATCAAAGGCGATTTGTACTTTGAGCGACTGACTTTTATCGGCTGCCAGGGTAAACGCCTCCAGCGCTCGACTCATGGGCAGCACATTGGTGATCACCGGCTTGCCATCCACCAGGCCCTGGTTCAAAAATTGGACTGCCATGGCAAATTCGGCGTGAAAACGAAAGGTACCCCGAAGGTCAACCTCCTTGGCCACGATCAGGTTCATCGGCAGACTCATGTCGCCACCCAGGCCAACAGTGACCAAAATGCCGCGCGGCGCAATGACGTCCAGCGCCGTGAGCAAGGCGGCCTGGCTGCCCGACGCTTCAAAGACCGCATCAAACTGCCCTTTATCCGCTTTGTAACGCTCCAGCGCGGCCGCATCACTTTTTAGGTTGACGGTCTCGTCGGCACCCATGCTGGCGGCACAAAGCAGCGGCAGGTCCGTGATGTCCGCGGCCACAATCCTGGCGGCCCCGGCTCGCCGCAGGGCGGCAATCAGCAGCGAGCCAATCGGCCCGCAACCGGTGACCAG
>CAXNFT010000081.1:0-9841 GCA_964201255.1 Rhodoferax sp. | reverse complement strand
TGATCACGCGCAAGACCAAGCGATTGGCGACTTGCTGCGCAAACTGCTCGACACCAAACAGCGCTGCATGATCCAACGCCATGCCCAATTCGGCGGGCAGCATAACCAAGAAGAAGCCGAGGCCGCCCAAGCCGCTTTTGCAACATTTGAGCAGACCCATCAAGCCTTGACGCAGACCCCTACAGTGCACCCCCTGGACGCGCAAGAGCAGGCCGAGATCAAGCAGCTTTACCGGAAACTGGCCATGATCTGCCATCCCGACCGCGTTGAGGACGGGCATAAGTCCCAGGCCGAGGCAGTCTTTCAACAGTTACAGCGAAGTTATCGCAGCAGCGATTTTGCAGCCATGAAGAACCTGGAAGCCACATTTCAGAAGCAGACGCTGGGTGATCGTCAACCTGGGCCCACAGAGCAGGGCCTGGCCAGCCTGGACTTGCGACGGGCCAAGTTACAAGAGAGATTAGCGAGCCAGCGCGCCACACGCGATGCCATTTTTTGCAGTCCCACCTGGCGCACCCTGAGCTCTCAAAGCAACTGGGCCCTTTGGTTTTCGCAACAAGCGATCTATTTGCAGGACGAGATCGCCCGCTACGAGCAAAAGCTGGCAACCATGATCACTACCCAGGCGCAGGCATGAGCCAGTTGCAGACCCTGCCGACATCAATCCAAGGCCACGTCGCAATCCAACGGCGCCTGGACGTCGTGGCCAGCACCCTGTTACAAATGGAGAACAGGCACATCCTGGCGTTTTTTCGGGAGTACCCCTCGTTGCTGGTCCATTGCCTGCACAAACACTATCCCTTGACGCCCAATGTTCTGACCCAGAAACAGGTCGATTGGGACTGGCGGCGCCTCAGCAGCAGCCGTACCTTAGCCTGGTCAGAAGAACTGATCGACGAGCATTCCAAAACCCTCGATTGGACAGCCCTAAGCCAAAATCAGGCGGTTCCTTGGTCGGCATCACTGATCGAACGACACACCCAGCACTGGAATTGGCCAACGTTAAGTGATAACCCCAGCCTCCCCTGGAGCATTGATTTACTCCAGGCAAACACCTACCAGTGGCACTGGGTGACATTGAGCCGCAGCCGACACCTGCCTTGGACCTCGAATTTCATAGCCGCCAACCTGCACCGATGGGATTGGACTGCGCTAAGCTGGAACAGTGCACTGCCACTGACATCAACCCTGCTCGAGCGTCACTGCGACCACTGGGACTGGAGCGGTCTCAGTGCCAACTTGGCTTTGCATGCCGACCCACAACTCGTGGGACAGTTTGCACGGTTCTGGCACTGGACATGGCTTAGCAGCAACCCCGGGCTGCAATGGAGTGAGCCACTCATCGACCAGTTCGCTGACCAATGGGACTGGAAAGCCCTCAGTGCCCAGACAGAGCTGCCCTGGACAGACGATTTGATTGCCCGCTACCGTAGCCGTTGGTGCTGGACCACGCTCAGCAGCAACACCAGCCTGCCCTGGCAACCAGCTCTGATCGCCAGTTGGCTCGACCGTTGGGACTGGGTTGCCCTGAGCAAAAACCTGGCCCTTTGCTGGAGCGAGGCGCTGATCGAACAATATGCCGAAAAATGGGCTTGGCAGGACCTCAGCCAGAACCCTGCCCTCCCCTGGTCGAAGGCACTCTTGACGCTGCACCAAGAACACTGGGATTGGGACGGTCTGAGCTGGAACGCCGGTCTGCCATGGGATGATGACCTGATCGCAGAATTTGACCATTTTTGGGACTGGGCTGGCCTGAGCAGCAATGCCAAAATGCCCTGGAGCGAGGCCCTGATCGCCAGGCAAGCGGACCAGTGGGACTGGGAACGTCTGAGCGCCAACCCGTCACTACCTTGGAGCGTGGCTTTCATCGAGCGTTATCAGGAATTTTGGAACTGGGCGACCCTGAGCAGCCAGCCGCAACTCCCCTGGAGCCCAGATTTCTACCGGGCCTTGAGCCCGCACTGGTTTGCCCAACTGGTCAGCGAGCACCAAAGTTTTGACATCCAGACGCTCAACGTCGCTGACATTCATTCGCTGCTGCCCCTTGTCGCCCGCGACCCGATTTGATCTGAGCAGCCCAGCTGCAAGGCAGCTCTCAGCAGGCACAAATTATGCTTTCATGGTGGTGATTGAGCCCCCATGTCAGGATCCAGACACCCGGGATGGGGTTTGCGGCACTCGCCCAACAAAGGACACACCATGGGTCAAGTCAAACACCGCCAGACCGAGCCCCAACACATGGAGGCTACTGCACACCCGCCAAGAGCACCCTACCAGGCCCATGTTTCCATCAGTACCCTGATCATTTCTGACAAAGCGCACGTGCCGCATGGTCAAAAAGGCTTTATGGTGACCCACCAAGCACACCCAATTCGGCATCAAAGCCTGCCCCAGCTCCAGGAACACCAAGAATGAACGCGGCTGGGACAGCGAATTCGGGCTGGGGTGTTAGTCAATGAATGGACTACTCGCTGATGCAGACGCCGCCTACAGCCGGGGCGACTACGTCAACGCCCTGAGAATTTCCCGTCCCCTGGCATCCCTGGACTACGCTGCAGCCCAAAACAACCTGGGCTTCATGTATGCCAATGGCCAGGGCGTGGCGCAAGACTACAGCGAGGCCTTGAAGTGGTACCGTCTGGCTGCAGCGCAAGACTATGCGCCGGCACAGTACAACCTCGGCTTCATGTACACCAATGGCCAGGGTGTCGCCCAGGACGATGCGCAGGCCTTGGCCTGGTACCTCAAGGCTGCCGAGCAGGGTTTACCAGATGTCCAAACCAACCTGGGCTTCATGTATGCCAACGGGCAAGGCGTGCTGCAGGACGCGAAGGAGGCCACGAGGTGGTTCGAGCGTGCGGCCATCCAGGGCGACGCTACTGCCCAGTTCCATTTAGGAAGCATGTACGCAGCGGGCGAAGGTCTGCCAAAGGATGCTGGCCTGGCTCGTCAATGGTTTGAGTCCGCGGCCACCCAAGGCCACTGCTACGCCCAGTTCAACCTCGGTCTGATGTTGGCGCACGGCCGGGGCGTGTCGGAGAATGCTGAACTGGCAGCTAAGTGGTACCGGATGGCCGCTGATCAAGGCGACGCGCCGGCCCAGTACAACCTGGGCGTGATGTTGGCCCAGGGTCAGGGCTTAGCCCAAGACCATAACACCGCCTTGCAATATTTTGAACTGGCAGCGGCTCAAGGCCACAGTTCCGCCCATTACAACCTGGGTGTCATCCACAGCCAAACAGACCAGGAACCTGATGGTCAAGCGAGTGACCTTCCCAGGGCGATGGACCACTATCGCTCAGCTGCCGCCCTGGGGCACCCACAGTCTCAGTTCAACCTGGGCTGCTTCAGTGCAAACGGCTGGGGAATGCCACAAGACTATGCCGAAGCTCTGCAGTGGTACCAGCTGGCTGCCGACCAAGGCCTGCCCGAAGCACAATACCAACTTGGCATGATGTACCAAGCCGGGCAAGGCGTCATGCAGGACGACCAGGTCGCGGCCCAATGGTATCGGTCTGCGGCCGCCCAAGGTCACGCCTTGGCACAGTGTCAGCTGGGCACCATGTGCCAATCTGGTCTTGGATTGGCTCAAGATTCCGTTATGGCCAACTACTACTACCAGCAGGCAGCCGCGCAAGGTGACGCACTGGCCCAATTCAATCTTGGGGTAGCGCACCTCCTGGGCCAGGGCGTTCAAGCGAACCCGGACAATGCCGAGCAGTGGTTTGAGAAATCAGCGGGGCAAGGTCACGCATTGGCTCAGTTCAATCTGGCCGTGAGTAAAAGCCAGGGCTTGTCACCCAACCCCGCATTGGCTCAGCGCTGGTTTAAAGCCGCTGCCGAACACAACCTCTCCGAAGCGCTGTTCAACTTGGCCGTCATACAAGCAGAGACGCCGGACGGAGACCTACAGACAGTCGAGCAGCTCTACCAAGCCAGTGCCGACCTGGGCAACCCTGCTGCCCTGCACAACCTAGGCGTGATGTTCGCGCTGGGCCACGGCGCCACTCAAGATCTGGTGATGGCGGCCCAGTGCTACCGTACTGCAGCAGATCAGTGCGACGCCAGTGCCCAGTATGCGCTGGCGATGATGCTGCTTGCCGGCGACCATATCGAACCTGATCAGGCCATGGCACTGAAGCTTCTTGAAGGCGCTGCCGCGCAAGGCCATGCCAGCAGCCAGCAGCGGCTTTCCATACTCCAGACCGAGGGTAACGCAGGGCCAGATGACGACCACCTCCTGGCCACCTATCGGCTTGCAGCCAACCAGCAAGATCACGAGGCTGAATTCAACCTGGGCTTGATGCATGCCAACGGTCAGGGCACACCCCCGGATTTGGCGATGGCCGAGCAATGGTATCGGCGCTCGGCTGAGGCTGGCGTGGCGGCGGCGCAGCACAACCTTGGCGTTCTGTGCGCCAACAGTCAGCTGCCCGGTCTGGGCCCCGAAGAGGCGCTTGGCTGGTACCAAAAGGCTTCAGCACAAAACGTCATCGCCTCCTTTTTCAATTTGGGTTTGCTGAGCAGCCAGGGACGAGGTGTCGCAACAGACTATGTCCAAGCACGTCGGTATTTTGGTCAGGCAGCCGATCTGGGCCACGCACGGGCGAAATTCAATCTCGCGTGCCTGCTTTACGACAGCCAGGGCGGCGATGCGGAACCACAGCGCGCACTCCAACTTCTGCACGAGGCAGCCCAGCAGGATGATGCTGCAGCTCTGTACACCTTGGGTCGATTGCACGTGATCGGTGAGTCGGTCGATCAGGACGAGGCGCAAGCACTCGCCTTCTACGCGCGTGCCGCAGCCTTAGGCGATCCGGCAGCACGTTTTAACCTGGGCTACATGTACGCACATGCACAGGGCACAGCGCTGAATTACACGCTCGCCCTGCAGTGGTACCGGGCCGCTGCCGGTCAGGAAACTGCCAAACTGGGCTCTGCCAACCCGCAGCCAGCAAACCTGCGCTCGGCCAGTGTGGCGCCAGACCTGAGACAGGCGGCTTGAACGCAACAGAGCATGCTGGCCGCTGGAGACTTTGACCGGGCGCACGTACGCCTCAAGTTTCGGCAATTGCTGACGATTCATGGTCAGACGCATCAAGGATACCGACATGAAAAGCTTACTGACACTGACCGTTGTAGCCATCTCGCTTCTGGCTGGTTGTACCTCAGTGCCCCTGTACCCCAGCAGCTCTGTACCGCTCAAGGAAGCAAGCCCAAGCACAGGCAGCGGGACGACTGACGCTGCAACCATCGCCACGCCCGCACCGGTCGATAGGCCCGCCACCACCATCACCCTGGTTGAAAGACGCGAGAGCCTGACGGCCACCGGCTACGCCGTCATCAGCATCCAAAATCACCGACTGCCAGCCCAGCAGCGCTTATTGGCAATACGCGCCGCCAAGCTTGACGCCTACCGCTCGCTCACCGAGCAGGTTTACGGCTTGCGCGTTGACGCCACGGCCACGGTTGCCGACATGGTGGTGCAAAACGACACCTTCAGAAGCCGGGTCGAGGGGGTCATTCACGGTGCAACCCTCGTGAGCATCACGCCCACTGGTGATGACACCTACGAAACGACCCTGTCGCTTGACCGGGCGGTCGTGCAAGATCTCCGGGCGCTGTATTTAGGCCAGTTGATGGCAAAAGCAAAATGAAATTCTCAGACCTGATGCCAAAACTGGCCAGGTCAATCGGCCTTGTCAGCCTGTGCGTCGTCAGCGCTATGGCAGCCGAGCCGCTAGCCCTGTCGGCCGAAGACAAGCTGGCCGCTATCAGGCAAGGGCTCCTGGAAGCTGCACTGGAAGGCCCCACCCAAGTGCAGGCCACGCAGTGGATCGACGCCAAAGGAGCGCTCCGCGAGAGCAGCAGCTATCGAAATGGGATACAGGTCCGCGGCGTGCGCGTGTTGGGCTATACGCAAGACGCCACCGGCAAGCCGAATGCCACGCTGCAGTGGCAAAGCGTTCCGGATCGTGCCATTGCTGACGGCTCAGGCACAGCCCGCGTCAACGGCTGCAGCCCAGCCGCATCGGGCCGTTTGCAACATGTGGTGTCGCTTCATTGGGTCGAAGGCAACGCTTGGCGCACCGATGATCAGGCGCTGCTGCTGAGCCTGCGCAGGCTGCTGACCGGTGAGCTGGGACAGGCCAGCACATCATCTGCCGTTTGGCGTCTGAGCCAGATGCGCGATAGCGCAGCAACCCGCAGCACTTATGAGCAGGCACTGCTCGGGGGGGCAGACGAAGAGATCCCATGGCAGCTGCGCATTAGCCTGCAACAACTTCCGACAGTGCCCCAAGCCCGCCCCTTTGGTGCTTGGACAGAAACGCCAACTCCAATAAAAATAGCTGTGACCATGACGCTCGGTGCGCGCGGCCTTGGAAAGGCCTTACGTCAGGTCTCTATCACCCTGGATTTGGAAGCCGCCGCCACAAACAACTGGCAGCCGTCCCAATGGACGAAAGCGTCCAGCGAACAGATATCCAGGCAGTCCCAACAGTGGGCACGCCAACTCGAGACAGAACTGAGCTGCCAACCCGTGGTGGCTAAAGTCACGCAGGTCGTGGACAACCAGATCCGGATCAATGCTGGCGCCAGCGCCGGCCTGCGGGTGGGCGACGAGTGGTTGCTGGCTGACGGCAAACAGGTTCTTGAGCGAACACTAGAGGCTAGTCTGTCACCCCACACCGTTCTGGCCAAGGTGATGGTGGTCGCGGAGAACCATGCTCAACTTACCACCGTTGCAGGAGCAAACAAAGCGGTCCGCCACAACTGGATCGGCTGGACCAGCGAAGGTTCCCGTTGACACATCCGGAGCCCTAACATGTCCCATGATCGATATCGTGCACCAATCAAAGCCATCCTCGGCACCCTGCTCTGCCTGTTTACCGCTGGCCAAGTCCTGAGCGCCCAGCCACCACCTGCAAAAGTCACAGCCAAGCAGGCTGCCACGCCCGGCACAGCTGTGCCACCTGGCAGTTACAAACCCATGCCAGGCCAGTCACTCGACCAGGTCATCACTCGCACCATGGGAGACAGTCCTCTCAACCTTGCCGTGCTGCGCCAGGCTTTCATCCGGCAAAATCCGGCGGCTTTTGAACCAGGGAAAAAACCCCGATTACGCAAAGGCGCGGTGCTCATCGTGCCTGATCATGCCGCCCTGCTGCTCAGCCTGATGCCCTCGCCCCTGCCAGTGCCCAGGCCTGCGACAGTGTCTGTCGCCGCTACTGCTGCCACTGCCGCTACTGCCGAGCCTGAGAGCAACAGTCCGTTAACGCCAGCTGTCGGCGACGACCGCAGGCACTGGGTCAGGTACCCATGATCCCCGTTACCGAGAGCGCTTCGCCGACACGCTTTGCGCCCCTGTTTCCTCAAGGTGCGCAGTCCCAGCCGCTGGTCGAAGCCATCACCGCAAGGGCGCTCAACCTCAAGGACGGCCAGGTCATACAGGCAACCGTTCAGTCCCAGGGAGACCAGCTCGCCCTGATGTTGCGGGGTCGCCTCATCGGCGTTCCCAACCGGTCCGATTGGGAGGTCGGACGACGCATGAGCTTTCTCACGCAGGTCAACGACGACGGCAGCATCACCCTCTACGCACTGTCCGACACCAGCCCGGCCATCCCACCACCGGCAGCAAAAGCAGTGCTTAGCGCGGGCGTGACCCAGGTGCGCTTGTTTGAAAATCCCGATGCACCTGGTTTCATGGCGGCTCGTACAGATGGTTCTGACGGCAGTTTTTCCCGCTTGGCCAGTCTCTTGTATCGCCAGCCCGGACTGCCCGATCTACAGCAACTGCTGGCCCCCGATGGACTTAGCGCGCTATTGGCGAAAGTCACCAATCACCCAGAATTGGAAGCCCGATGGCGAGCCATTCAATTGGCCCAGGAGCACGCCACTCCGGACGCAATCCGGCTGGCGGTCATCACCGCCATGGGCAGCGAAACCAACATCGCCCGTTACGGCAAACCCTCTCCGACAGACACCAAACAGTTGCTCTATCAACTGCTGGCCATCCTGGGCGACCAGACTGATGCCGTGGTCGACAACGTTGACCTGCAACACGTCAGGCGTGCCATCGATGACCTGGAAGCCAGCCAACTGAACGCCCTACAAGCACAACGCGCCGGTGAAATGGCTGTCAAAGTGCTGCTGCCTTATGCCGACTCGAACCCGGTGGAGCTAAGCTTTGAGCGTGGTCCTGCAGCGGCAGGACAAGAAGCAGAGCTGACGGTCAGCGTCCACTCGAACAGCAGCGACTTTGGCGAACTCTGGTTAAAAGCTCAACTCCGTGACGAAAACCAAATTGATCTCACTATGTGGGCCCTGCGGGAGTCGGTGATCGCCCTGGCCCAGGCGGGCGCCGCCGAGCTTGGACACAGCCTTCATGACAGTGGCTTGAACATGCGGTCTTTTAATGTGCACCACGGCGCTCGGCCTAAGCCCGCACCAGCACCACACCCTGCAGCAAAGGCAGGGGTAGTACTCGATATCCTGGTATGACTCGCACGCCGCAAGCCGTCGCCCTTGAATACGGCCTCAACACCGCGCCGGTGGTGACGGCCAAAGGCGAAGGCGAACTGGCGCTGGAGATGATGGCGCAGGCCCGTCGACATGGTGTGTACATCACCCAGGATCCGGAACTGCTGGCGCTGCTGTGCAGGCTCAATGTCGATGAGGAGATTCCGCCCGAGCTTTATACGGTCGTCTCGGTCATACTGTCATGGGTCTACTGGCTCAAGGACATGCGCCCCGGGGACGAGAAGGCGACGGGGCTGACTAACAAGCCTGATCAAGCGTCGCTGTAGGCGTTGTGCCGTGAAAAACGCGAAATGAGGCCGAGGCGGTCATACACTTCCACAGGGCTTGCTGTGTCATTCAGCCGCAGACTGTCAAGGGTGCCCCTGATCGCGTCCAGTTTGCGATTCATAAGGAGCGCATTTCGCCGGTGAAAATCGCGACAAATCAGCATCGTTTCCCGGAAATCCTGCCACTCCGGCAGTGTTTGCAGTTCTTCAGCACTTGGCGCCAGTAAGGTGATTTCATGCAAGAGTTCGTTTTTTACGAGCTGTAATTGCTCGAACTGGTCCAGCGCTTGGTCACGCAGGGCTTGAAACTCGAGTTCAAGAATATGCGCCAATTGCGTGGCGAATTCTTTGGCTTGATGCAGGACTTGATTCAAGACATTCCCTATGTCAGTCACTGATCAACTGTTCGATCGCAACGAAGCTCTCAGCAATACGGCGAGGGTCAAGGGGGTACTGCCCATTCTTGAGGGCCTCGCGAATGGCATCCACTTTGGCACGGTCAAATTCAGGCTCTTGCTTGATTCGCGCCTTCAATTCTTCAGAGCCTACCACGTTGGCGCCAGCGTCTGCATGCGGCGCACGAACAGGCGGCGCAGCACCCTGCGCTGCTGGCGCGGCTGACACGTCAGCCGTTTTGTCCGCCTTGTCAATTGACTTTCGGTACAAAGTATCAGCCTGAACCAGGCGGGATTGAATCGGGAGTGCGTCGCTCATTGTGTGCTCGCTTTATAAACGTCGGGGCCATTACGATGTGTCATCAGAGGAGTCGGCGCCATTAGGAATAACTTGAGCATTTTCGCGAGAATTATTTTTTAAAGGCCGCTCGCCGCGTTTGGACCAGTCACCACGCCAGTCACCAATCGGCCAGATTCCAAGTTTTTCAAACGCACCTGATCTCCCAACCTGCCATCCTGTAAGGCCTCGACCCGCGCCGCAATTGAGAACCCACCGGGCTGACCAATGGTCAACAACACCGTCTTGCCCATTTTAACGAGCACGGCTCGCCGCAAATCATAGCTGCGCAAAGCCACGCC
>CAXNFT010000080.1:0-9993 GCA_964201255.1 Rhodoferax sp. | reverse complement strand
GCGATCATGCGACAGTCTCGGTTACATTCATTAGGCAATTGTGCCGAAACCCCAACACCCCAAGCACCCAGTTCCAAGCCCCCAGCCACGGCCTGCGCTTTAACCGACGCCACGGCACAGCAGCGCCCGGGCTATTTTTGATAACGAGTTTTCTCTAGCTGAACCATGCGCCCCGTGTCGTCACTCAGCCCGGCCGAGCCCGGCCCACCCGTCAGCGCCCGGCTGCAACTGGCTGACCGTCGGGGGACATGGCTGCCCGCATTGGTTTTTTTGGCGGGGGCGTGCTTGGCCGCCGTGTTGGGCTGGCGCGCGCACTTCGACATTCAAACCGACAAGCAAGCTGAATTCCGGCATGAGGTTGAACGACTGACCTCCGAGATGGTGCGGCGCAGCACCCTGCCGGTCTACAGCCTCAAGAGCGCGCGTGCGGCGTTCCAAGCCCAGCCCCAAATGAAACGGGCGGATTTTCAAAAATATGTCGCCTCTGGAGGTGTCAACGAGCTATTCGGCGCACAGGGCTTCGGCTGGATTGAAAGGGTACGGCCACAAGATGACCTGTACATCGTCCGATTTTTTGAACCCGTACCCGGCCAGGCCGATTTTCTCGGCTATGACTTGGGTAGCTACCCTGCGATCCGGGCAGCGATTGAGCGCGCCGTGGACAGCGGCGAAGCCACCCTCGCCAGTCAGCCGGGGGAGGCCGGATCTGAAGGCCGGTCACCCAAGCTGCTGATGGTCCTTCCCGTTTACTCGAGCGGCAGCGCCTTTGGGACGCCAGAAGACCGACGCTCCGGGCTGCTGGGCCTGGTCTTTTCACCGGTGACATTTGGCAAAATGATGATGGGCCTGTTCGACGCCTCCGACCGGCGGATTGACCTAGAGATTTTCGATACTGTCGGCACCCCGCCTGGGGGACACCCGCTTTATAGAACCGGGCTGAACACAGGCGGCTCGGCAATAACGACCGACCTGATGGCGGGTCAGCAACTAACGGCCCGCCATACGGTGACGCTTGTGGGACACGAGTTCACGCTTCACGTCCAAACCACCCCCGCCTTTAACGCCCTATTTCCACGCTGGGTGCCCTGGATTCGCTTCGTGGGCACCATGCTGATGACCCTGCTGCTGTCCGGGGTGCTGTGGCAGCAGGTCACTCTGCGACGGCGTGCAGAGCAACTGGCACAGCGCATGGGCGCCGAGGTCGCCAAGCTTGGCTTGGTGGCGCAGGAAACCACCAATGCAGTCCTGATCATGGACACCGAACGCTGCATCACCTGGGTTAACGCGGGCTTTGAGCGACTTTCGGGCCTGAAGGCAGCGGCCGTGATCGGGCGCCGACCTGTGGAAATCGGGCTGACTCGGCAATTGACGCCACAGGCCGTGGAGCGCTTGACGACGGCCTTGCTCGCGGGGCGCGCCATCCAGGAGGACTTGCTCATCACCAGGGGCAGCGGAGATGAAAGGTGGGTCGAATTCCAGTTTCAGCCGCTGAACGGCACCAACGGCTTGCACCAGGGCTTTTTGGGCCTCGCAATCGACGTGACCGAGCGCAGGCGCACTCAACGACTTCTAGAGGCAGCCTTGCGGGACAACGAGGTGCTGCTGCGCACGCTGGACCTGCACTCCCTGGTCTCCATGACAGACACCAGCGGCCGCATCATCCTGGTCAATGATCGGTTTTGTCGGACCAGCGGCTATAGCCGGGAGGAACTGCTGGGGCAAAGCCACCAATTGATCAGCTCTGGCCAGCAGGCGGAGAGCTTCTGGGCCAGTATGTGGCAGACGATCGGCTCGGGGCAGGTTTGGCATGGAGAGATTTGCGACCGGGCCAAGGACGGCACCCTGTTCTGGGCCGATACCGTGATCGCACCATTCCGTGGGGTGGATGGCCAAATTGAAAAGTACGTCTGCATCCGGCACGACGTGACGGCCCGCCACCACGCTGAGGAACGGGCTGCGCAGCAGGAGCAGTTGCTACGCGACGCCATTGACACCATTGACGAGGCTTTTGTGCTGTTTGATGCTGAAGATCGGATGGTTTATTGCAACGACAGGTATCGGCAGGTGCATGCGACTTCGGCCGACCTGCTGGTCCCCGGGGTGACATTCGAGTATTTGGCCCGAGAAGGCGCGGCGCGCGGGCAATACCTGGCGGCCATCGGCAGGGAAGAAGAATGGGTGGCCGAACGCCTGGCAATCCACCTGAGCGGCAACAGCACACTGATTCAAAAAATTGACAGCGGTCGCACCCTGCGCATTGTTGACCGACGTATGTCGGATGGACATACGGTCGGCTTTCGGATCGACATTACCGAAATTATCCGAGCCCGGGAGTTGGCCGAAGAAGCCGTATTGGCCAAGAGCCGATTCCTGGCCAACATGAGCCATGAAATCCGTACGCCCATGAATGCCATTCTGGGCATGTCGGCACTGTTGCAGCACACCCCACTCGACAACCAGCAGACCGACTACGTCAGCAAAACCGAACGCGCAGCCCGATCGCTGCTGGGCCTGCTCGATGACATTTTGGATTTGGCCAAGGTTGAAGCTGGCAAACTCAGCCTAGATCCGCAACCTTTTCGCATTGATCAGTTGCTGCGCGATCTGTCGGTGATCCTGTCGGCCAGCGTGAACCATGATCATGTCGATGTGCTGTTTGACATCGACCCAAGCATTCCGCAGCACCTGGTCGGCGATGCACTGCGCTTGCGCCAGGTGCTGATCAACCTAGGCGGCAATGCCATCAAATTCACGGCCAAAGGCGAGGTGGTGGTGAGCGCCCTGCTGTTGCAGGCTGGTGCCAGCGAGGCGACCCTGCAGTTCGCGGTGCGCGACACCGGCATCGGCATCTCCCCAGAGAACCAGTCCCGCATCTTCACCGGCTTTACCCAGGCCGAGGCCTCCACCTCCCGCCGCTACGGCGGCACTGGCCTGGGTGTTGCCATCAGTCAGTCGCTGGTCTCTATGATGGGCGGGACGCTTCAATTGGAGAGCCACCTCGGCGTCGGCAGCCGGTTTTATTTTTCTATCACGCTGCCGGTGGCGCCAGCAGTTAACGGGGCCCTGGTGCCAGTCCAGGACCCATTAAATGCCTGGCGTGTTCTCGTGGTCGATGACAACCCCACTGCCCGTGCTGTGCTTGAACGCATGGGGCTATCACTAGGCTGGACCGTGGAGGTGTGCAACAGCGGGGAGGCCTCGATTGAACTGGTGCAGCAGCGGGCCAGCGTGGGCATCCACTACGAAGCGGTGCTGCTGGATTGGCAAATGCCGGGCCTCGATGGTTGGCAGACCTGCCAGCGAATTCGCGCGCTGCCCGGGCTAGCACAACGACCCGTGGTGGTGATGGTCAGCGCTCATGGCAAAGAGATGTTGGCTGATCGCAGTCCGTCAGATCGGGCGATGATTGATGGCTTCTTGATCAAGCCAGTGACCGCTTCCATGTTGCTGGATGCCATCGTTGACGCCCGGGCCGACCATGCCCCGCGCAAAAACCCTGAGTTGAAGGTCACAGGCCATCGCCTGGCTGGAATGAAGCTGCTGGTGGTGGAGGATAACTTGGTCAATCAGCAGGTGGCGCGCGAATTGCTGCAAAAGGAAGGCGCTATCGTGCAGACCGCCAATGACGGACAGGAGGCGGTAACGATTGTGGCCGCCGCCGATCCGATTTATGACGTCGTACTGATGGACATGCAGATGCCCGTCATGGATGGCCTGAGCGCCACCCGCCATATCCGGCAGGTGCTGGGTCTGACACATTTACCCATTGTGGCCATGACCGCCAATGCCATGGCCGCCGAGCGGCAAGAATGCCTGGATGCCGGTATGAACGAGCATGTGGCCAAACCGTTCGAACTCAACCACATGGTTCAGGTGCTACGCCATCAGGCCGGTTGGCAAGACAAGCTCAAGCCAGCGTAACCCGGGCAAAGCGACGTTTACCCACTTGCAGCACGTAGGTGCCAGCGCCCAGCTTGAGGCCCTTGTTACTGACCAGACTGGCATCGACACGCACACCGGCGCCATCAATCAGGCGATTACCCTCGCCACTGGAGGCCACCAGCCCGGCCAGCTTGAGCAGTGCACCAATCCCCACCGCTGCGCCGTCAAAGCCCAATGGCAGCGTCAGTTCAGTGATCTCGTCAGGAACGCCGCCTTGGCTCCGGTTGATGAAATCCTGCTCCGCCAGATCAGCAGCCGCCGGCGAATGAAACCGCGCCGTGATCTCGCGTGCCAAAGCCACCTTGGCATCTTTAGGGTTGCGCCCGCCCTGCACCTCGGCCTTGAGCGCCTCGATGTCTGCCAGACTGCGAAAGCTCAGCAGGGTGTACCAGCGCCACATCAGGGTGTCAGAAATACTAAGCACCTTGGCAAACATGGTGTTGGCATCTTCCGAGATGCCTATGAAATTGTTCTTGCTCTTCGACATCTTCTCGATGCCATCGAGCCCCTCGAGCAGCGGCATGGTCAGGATGCACTGCGGCTCCTGACCGTATTCCGCCTGCAAGTGGCGCCCCACCAGCAGGTTGAACTTTTGATCAGTACCGCCGAGTTCGAGGTCGCTTTTGAGCGCCACACTGTCATAGCCCTGCATCAGCGGGTACAAAAATTCATGCACGCTGATCGGAGTACCGGCCTTGAAGCGATCATGGAAATCATTGCGTTCCATCATCCGCGCCACCGTGTAGCGGGCCGCCAATTGGATCATGCCGCGCGACCCAAGGGCGTCGCCCCATTCGCTGTTGTAGCGGATCTCGGTCCTGGCCGGGTCTAGCACCATGGAGGCCTGGCGGTAGTAGGTCTGCGCGTTACTTTCAATCTGCTCACGGGTGAGCGGCGGACGAGTGCTGTTGCGACCAGAGGGGTCACCAATCAGCGTAGTGAAATCGCCAATCAAAAAAATGACGGAGTGACCCAGGTCCTGCAACTGCCTCATTTTGTTGAGCACCACAGTATGCCCAACATGGATATCAGGCGCCGTTGGGTCGAGCCCGAGCTTGATCCGCAAGGGCGTGCCAGTTGCTTCAGAGCGGACCAGTTTTTTGACCCAGTCGTCCTGCGGGATCAGTTCCTCGCAACCCCTCAAGGACACAGCGAGCGCCTCCCGAACACGATCCGAAACAGGAAACTGGGTGGCCAAAGCTTGATTCATAAGGGATCTAGTAAGTAACAGGGGATTCAGCGAAGCTATACTTTGCGTTGCGCTGATGATTGAATTTTAGTCGTCCACCTGCCCTGTCTTAGTCTACTGTGATCGTCGAGTCCCTTCTTTTGCCCGAAAGCCTGCCTCTTGCCCCATAGCCTTGTTACTATCGCCCGTAAAGGCATTCAGTGGTCCCGTCAGTTGTTGGCGCGCTACCCGAAGCATGTTGCCGCCGTCATGGCGAGCGCGTTGTTGGGTGCTGGGGGTGCCACTTACGCGCTCGCCACCCTGGCTCCGGATCCGGCAGATCAGACGGTGCAAGAGATCCTGGAGGTCGTGCAACGGTCTGAACAGCGTGCCGACCTGGCGCCAACCGGTCCTGCGCTCACCCTTTTTCGGTCAGACTTCACTCGCTCCACCGACACGGCGGACAGCCTCTTGCGCCGCTTGGGCGTAGACGACCCAGCAGCGGCCAACTTTCTCCGCGTCAATCCAGTGGCCCGCCTTTTGCTCGGCCGCAGTGGGCGCAACATCAATGCCGAGACGACCGAGCAGAACACCCTGCGCAAACTCACCGCGCGCTGGAGCCCCGAAGATGACGGACAGTTCAAGCGGTTGGTGGTCGAGTCATCGCCGGCAGGCTTTGTTTCGCGCCTGGAAACCGCACCCCTGACGGCCTCGACTCGGCTAGGCAGCGGCACTATTCAGAGTTCTCTGTTTGCCGCCACCGACGAGGCGCGCATCCCCGATGCGATTGCCATCCAGGTCGCCGAGATGTTTGCCGGTGATATCGATTTTCACCGAGCGCTACGTAAAGGCGACCGTTTCTCGGTGGTCTATGAAACACTTGAAGGTGACGGGGAAACCCTTCGGACCGGACGGGTCTTGAGCGCAGAATTTGTCAACAGCGGCAAGAGTTTTCAGGCTATGTGGTTCCATGAAACAGGCGCCGCTGGCAAGGGTGGTTATTACACGCTGGGCGGGGAAAGCTTGCGTCGCGCCTACTTGGCGTCTCCGATGGAATTCTCCCGTGTTACCAGCGGGTTCAAGATGCGTTTCCACCCCATCCTGCAAACCTGGCGTGCTCACCTGGGCGTTGACTACGCCGCGCCAACCGGCACACCAGTGCGCAGCGTTGGTGACGGCACTGTCGAGTTCGCCGGCGTGCAAAATGGCTTCGGCAATGTGGTCATGGTCAAGCACCGCAATCAACACACCACAGTCTATGCACACCTGAGCCGTATTTCGGTGCGCAAGGGCCAGAACGTGAGCCAGGGTCAAAACGTCGGCGCGGTTGGTGCCACTGGTTGGGCCACCGGGCCGCACCTGCACTTTGAGTTTCGGGTTAATGGCCAACACCATGACCCTATGACCATTGCTCGGCAAAGCGAATCTGTGCCGGTGAGCGCAGCGGCGCGCGCAGTGTTCAATCGGGCGGCGGCGGCATCACGCGTGGCACTGGCCAGCGCAGCCTCTCTTAAGCGCAGTACGGCCGAGTAATACGAGGCCTGACCTTTGCCGTGACCGAGCTCTACCTGGGCCTGATGTCTGGCACCTCGCTGGACGGTATCGACGGCGTGCTGGTCGAATTTATCCAGACCCGGCAGACGGTTATCGCCGGTGCCAGCGCGTCAATGCCGCCCGCCTTACGCCAGGAATTCCTTGACCTCAACCGAGCTGGCCACAATGAACTGCATCGCGCCGCATTGGCTGCCAATGCCTTGGCGCGCATCTATGCTGGGGTGGTGGACGCGCTGTTGAAGCAGGCGGGCGTTTTTCCCTCAGCGGTACGGGCGATCGGGGCACATGGACAAACGGTTCGACATCAGCCGCAGGCCTTCGATGGAACGGGCTATACGCTCCAGTTGAACAACCCCGCGTTATTGGCTGAGTTGTGCGGCATCGATGTGATTGCCGATTTCCGCAGCCGCGATGTGGCAGCCGGCGGCCAAGGCGCGCCGCTGGTACCAGCCTTCCACCGTGCTGTGTTTGGCCGCCCTGGGTCAGAAGTTGCTGTTCTGAACCTTGGTGGCATGGCCAATCTGACGGTGCTCGGCGCTGCAGATGAGGGTAATATTCTGGGTTTTGACTGCGGGCCGGGCAACGTGTTGCTCGACGCGTGGTGCTTGCAACACCAGGGCGAACCCTTCGATAGCGGCGGCACCTGGGCCGCCAGCGGACACGTCGATGCCGAACTGCTCAACCGCATGCTGACCGAACCGTTCTTTGCCCAAGTCCCGCCCAAAAGCACGGGGCGTGACCTGTTCAACCCGCCGTGGCTGGCGGCAGCGCTGACACCGTCGGCAACAGTGTCTGCAGCCGATGTCCAGGCGACGCTGGCAGAGTTGACCGCATACAGCTGCGCTGACGCCGTGCAGACCTATGCGCCGGCCAGCAGCGAGTTGCTGGTATGTGGCGGCGGCGCTTACAACCAGCACCTTATGCGGCGCCTGCAGGCGCTGCTGCCGACACGTAAGGTGAGCGACACCCTGCTTCGCGGGCTTCCTCCCTTACAGGTCGAGGCGGCTGCTTTCGCCTGGCTGGCGCGCCAGACTGTTCGTCGCGAACCTGGTAATCTGAAAAAAGTTACGGGCGCCCTTGGCGCCCGCGTATTGGGTGCGATATACCCGGCTTAAGCCGGGCAGCACGCGATCAGGTCGAGAAGCTCGAGCCGCAACCGCAAGTACTGGTTGCGTTGGGATTCTTGATCACAAACTGCGCCCCTTGCAGATCCTCTTTGTAATCAATCTCGGCGCCCAGAAGATACTGGTAACTCATGGCGTCAATCAGCAGTGAGACGCCATTCTTGGTCATCGTGGTGTCGTCGTCATTGGTGATTTCATCAAAGGTGAAACCATATTGAAAGCCAGAGCAGCCGCCACCCTGAACAAACACACGCAATTTAAGCTCTGGATTCCCTTCTTCGGCGATCAGGTCAGCCACTTTGGCTGCAGCACTGTCGGTGAACAAAATCGGGACGGGCATTTCAGTCTGAATATTCTCTGCAACAGCGCTCATGGCTAACTCCAATGGTTTGACTGGGATGAATAGTACAGCAATTCGCTCAGGAATTCACTGCCTGGTTATTTGCCGCCAGTACCAGTGTGGGTTTGTCGGCGCCGCCCAACATCGGACGCAACTGGCCGTCAATCAAGGCCCCTTGGTGCATTTCGAGCGCGGCGTACTGAACATCGCCCTGGATCCGGGCCTTGGGCTGCAACTCCAGCAAAGCTGCCGCGTGGACAGGGCCGTTGACATGGCCATTGATGATGATGTGGTCTGCCCGGACTTCGCCAGTAATCACGGCAGTCTCGGAAATCACAAGGATTGAGGCAGCCTCCGGAGCAGCACCGACGTTGCCATTAACGGCGCCATCCACACGCAGGCCTTCCTCAAAGTGCACATTCCCCTCGATCCTCGTACCTTGAGCGATCAAGCTTTTGATGGGCGGTTGCTTTTTTTTGTTGAACATGGATGCCTAGGTGTGGAAAAGGATGTGAACCACTGAATTCGATGGACTATAACTTGATGGTTTGCACGGCCTTGACCACTGTGCCGTCCAGCACCTTGGCGGTGATGCCCTTCACAACAGTCTGCGGGGGCAACTCCAACGTGCCCGCCACTCGACCGTACTGGCGCAATTTGAGCGACTGTGGGCCGCCCGGCAAAGTCGTGGCCCAGGGTTTGCCGTTTTGCAGGCCGGTAAAACCTAACTCAAGGCGGCCGTTGAACTCTCCCGGATTTTTCAGTGGCTGGATCACCAACACCTGCCATTTAAGTTCACGCCCATTGACGACCTCGCCTTGAAGACCGCGAATGGCCATACTCTCACCGCTGCCAGAGGGGATCAGCTTCTCGAAGAAGCCAAGGTCATCGCGCAGGGCCCGGTTGTCGGCTTCGAGTTGTTTGTTCTGCGCCAGTAGCCGTTCTTGCGCCACTTTTTCAGATGTCAGCAAGGTGCTGGCCGTATTGGCGATGGACTGCGCCTTGTCGCGCGCTTCTTTGGTGGCCTCTAGCTCGGCGCGCAGGGCCGTCATGTCAACCCGGGTCTGTTGCAGCCACTCCCGGCCGGAAGATTCCAGCCCGGCAATATCGCGACCAAATTCGAACGCCCACAAGGCAATGGCCGCGCAAAACCCCAAGGCAATCGCCAGCACGACCCAACGCAGGGGCCACGGCATGGCGCTGCGCACCGACATGCGCGGCGCACTGATGGTCAGACGTCGGAGGAATAGGCGGGTTCTCATCGCTTGGCGAGTCTAGCAGGCGACCCGCCTGGCCAAGGGCTCTGCACCATGACGACAGCCGCCAGGAACTGCTTCGAGGCGGCTGGTGCAGAGCCACGCGTTGACCGCGCGGCTTGGATGCAGCTTAACGTTTGCTGAACTGCTTGCGGCGACGTGCGCCGTGGAAGCCGACCTTCTTGCGCTCGACTTCGCGGGCATCACGGGTCACGAAACCAGCCTTGCTCAATTCGGGCTTGAGGGTGGCGTCGTAATCGATCAGCGCACGGGTAATGCCATGGCGCACAGCGCCCGCCTGGCCAGACTCACCACCACCGGCCACATTGACCATGATGTCAAAGGTCTGGGCGTGGTTGGTCAGCATCAGGGGCTGCTTGCAAATCATGATGGAGGTTTGACGACCGAAAAATTTCTCGATGTCTTTGCCGTTCACCACAATCTGGCCGGAGCCTTTTTTCAGGAAAACACGGGCGACGCTGGATTTGCGACGGCCGGTACCATTGTTCCAATCACCAATCATGTCAAGGCTCCTTAAATTTCCAACACTTTGGGTTGCTGGGCAGTGTGCGGGTGCTCTGCACCGCCGTACACCTTGAGCTTCTTGAT
>CAXNFT010000079.1:0-10170 GCA_964201255.1 Rhodoferax sp. | reverse complement strand
TGTTTTTGTACTACGAAGTTCAAAAAGGCCCACGCGGAACGCCCAGAGACTTCAAGAAAATACTGCCGGATGCCTTGTCCGCCGAAGACTGGTTCCACTTCCACGGCCAATACTCAAATGGCAACAAGATCGTCCAAGGTGCCTAGCCGCACTGGCCCGGCTCGTCCCCAGCATCAACACATGAATGAAAGTACACCATGACAACACCCCGACCGGACAATTCGCATGACGCGGCGCCTAAAGGCTACTGGATCGTCTTCGCCACCATCAACGAGCCCTCGCGCTTCGGCAACTACACCAGCGTGGCGGGGCCACTGATCGCCGCCCAAGGCGGTCGCGTATTGGCGCGTGGTGACGTGGCTACGGTGGTTGAGGGCGCGGTGCCAGGTCGGCCCTATCTCCTCGAATTCCCGAGCTACGCGGCAGCACAAGCCTGCTTCAACTCTGCGGGTTACCAAGAGGCGATCGCTCTGCGCGCCGGTGTGGCACAGTTCCAGATCGTCATCGTCGAAGGGTTTGTACCGCCTGCAGCTTCACCGCGCTAATACCCACACTGACCATCTCTGATCCAATTGCCGTACATGCCTACCTCAAGAACCATCACCACCCGCACCTCCGGGCGGCGCCACGGCCCGATCACACGGCTGATGAGCCCGGGTGACATCGGGCAACTGATCAAACCGTTCATTTTTTTGGATTATGTGGAGGCGCCCGGCGGTGGCGGGCCTAATTTCGGGTTTCACCCGCACTCCGGCATCGCCACGCTGACCTACCCGCTGACCTTTAACATGCAGCACGAAACCTCCTCGGGGCAGGTGGATGTGGTCCGCCAGAGCGGCATTGAGTGGATGGCGGCGGGCAGCGGCATCTGGCACCGGGCACAGCCTGTGCCATCCGACCCACCAACCCAGACGCTGCAGGCCTTCCAGATCTGGTTCGCGCTGCCGCCTGCATACGAATTGGCGCCCGCGTCGGCCCTGTTCCTGCAGCCCGAGCAGGTCCCGAACAACGGCCCGGTGCGTGTGCTGCTGGGCGCCCATGGCGATGCCGTCAGCCCGATCCCGGCACCCTGGGACCTGAACTATTACTGGGTCACCCTGCAAGACGGCGAGCGCTGGAACTACCAGCCACCGGCCACGCATCAGGTGGCATGGACGTTTGCTCAGAGCGGCACGCTGCACGTCGCCGGTACGCGTTTGGTGCGGGAACTGGCCGTGTTTGAAGACGGTAACGCCGGCATCGATTTTGAAGCCGAGGGCGACTGCGCGTTTTTGCTGGGCTCAGCGGCCCAATACCCCCACGAGCTGGTGCTGGGCCCCTACTCGGTGCACAGCTCGGCGGCTACCTTGGCCTCCGGGGTGCGCCACATTGCGGCGTTGGGCGAGCAGTTGCAACAGCAGGGGCGGCTGCCATGACGGCCCAGGCCGTGTTGGACTTCTGGTTCAAGGAGATCGACGCCAAGCAGTGGTGGACCAAATCGGCCGAGTTTGATCGGCTGATTGCGTCGCGATTTGGCAGTCTGCACGCCGCCGCCGCGCGATGCGAGCTTTACGCCTGGCGCCAGGCGCCGCAGGGAAGCTTGGCCGAAATCATCGTGCTGGACCAGTTTTCGCGCAACATGTACCGGGACCAGCCACAGGCCTTTGCCTGCGATGCGCTGGCTCTTGCGCTGACGCAAACTGCCGTGGCTGCTGGTGCCGATGCCGCCCTTGAGATTCAGCAACGGGCGTTCATGTACATGCCCTACATGCACAGCGAATCGCCACTCATCCACAGCACCGCGCTGACGCTGTTCAGCCAGGCTGGGCTGGAGAGCAGCTTGGCCTCCGAACACCAGCACAAGACCATCATCGACCGCTTTGGCCGCTACCCGCACCGCAACGCCATCCTCGGACGGCCTTCCACCGCCCAGGAGCTTGAATTCCTGGCCGGCCCAGGCTCGTCCTTCTGACAGTTTTTCATTCCAACCGTATGGTGAAAGCCTGCGCTGAGCGTCTGGGGTAGACACCCGCCACCCCAAGGGCCGAAGCCCGGGGCCGAGGCGTCAGCTCAAGTTCGACGGTAGCGCGCCAGCAGGCCGCGAGTCGCCCCGGCATAGTCGGCCGGGCTGACCGGCAACAACCAGTGCTTGAGGCGCGTCAGCGCGCCCAGGGGCAGCCGGATGTCTTGCAACAACTCGTCCACATGATGCAGGGAAAACGGCACCACATTGGTCCCTTTGGCGTGCTTGCCGTCATTGCGCTTGTCGATCCAGTTCAGCCGTTCGGTGATGTCGCTGTCCTGCGCCGCCGGTGGCGGCAACTGGAGTTGCGCACCCAGGAGGTCGGCGATCCACAGTGCTCCAACCTCGCAGCTCAACTGACTAAACAGCGATGAGTTGTAGCCATTGAAAGCCAATCGCGGCACATGGACCGGCAATATTGACCGATACAGGCGGAAGTTACCTTTGGCATCGGTGACACTGGCCATGACCGCTTCTGGCAAAAATGGCACGCTCTGTTGCCAACCTGTGCCGCACACCACCATGTCAACAGGCAGGCGCTCGCCCGTGCTCAGTTCGGCAAACTTACCGTCAGGCCCAGCCAACAAACGCTGGATCACCGCGTCTCGACAAACCTTGATCTTGCCGGACGCCACGCTTTCAAAAAAACCTTCGGTGACCAAGCTCACCGTGCTGCGTGAGATGGTCTCGAAGGGAATCGATGGCAGCAGGCCCAGCGCCTTGAGCTTGCACTGTACCGTGACCACCCATTGCACCTGACTCAATAAGCTGTTGCGCACCGGCTTACCCGGGCCATGCAAAAAGCGTTCAAACCCCTTGACCCGGATGTACTCAAACAGCGCCTCGCCCATGCGGGTGAGCAGCAGGTATTTGTAATTCAGCACATTAAACAGCTTTTTTGGCATCTTCCAGATCAACTGGCGTACTACAACTGTCGTCGACGAAGCATCGCTGGACACCGCCTGAGCCAGGTCACACGACGATTTGCCATAGCCGACCACCATCACATGCCGACCTTTGACCATGGCATTGCCTGGCCACTGACTGCTGTGACAAACCACGCCACCGGCGGCCTGGAACGCTTCTGCACCCTCAAAGTCAGGCAGCATGGGCTGCGAGAAGGTGCCATTGCACACCACCAGATAATCAAAACTGTGCTGCGCTGCTTGCCCGGTGACCAAATCCAAGCTGGCCAATTGCCAGCTCTGTCCGTCTGCCGCAGGTTCCGCTCGGGTCACTTCAGTGCGCAAACGGATCAGCGGCACCAAGTCAAAGCGTTGGGCGTAGGCCGCCAAGTAACGCTGCACCTGCTCGCCCGAGGGCCACTCCGGGTAGTCGTTGGGGTAGGGAAAGTCAGACAGTGCATAGGTGGAGCGCACATTTTGGGTCGTCAGGCCGGGATAACGGCGTGACCCGGCCCAGACGCCACCGACTTCGCTGTCTTTTTCATAAACCGTGACCTCGTGACCCATGGCCTTGAGGATCTTCGCCGTACTCAGACCAGCAAAACCTGCACCAACCACTGCGATTTTCATGGCAAGACGCTCCAGCAATAAATCTGGCTTGCGCCTGCAAAGGGCTGGCACTTAAAACCATTGACACTTAATGTGCCAGATTATTGACCCTCATTCTAGCCAGAGGCATGCACAGGCAGCACAGCATCTGCGCCAAGCGGTGCAAAGCGCCCCAACCGTCCTGCGGCCAATGGGGCTGCTTGAGCCCTTTGACAATGCCATCAACGTCATGCGCCGCTTGCAGCAACTCGGCCAGTTGGGCTTCGCCCAGACGCGGCAGGACGCGCTCGAACAGCCGCTCCTTCACACCCCAGACCCGCTGCTCGCGCAAAGCCATCGGTAATGGGCGCCCTTGAGCCATGGCGTCATTGACGCGTTTGAGGGCGCGAATGTCTTCGCTCAAGGCCCAATGCACCAGCACCGCGGCCTCGCCTTCGGCCTGCAAGCCGTCCAACATGCGCTGCACCCGCGCTGGTTGGCCCGCCAGCACGGCCTCTGACAGCTTGAACACATCAAATCTGGCGACATTCAGCACCGCCGACTCGATTTGCTCAAAGCCCAGTTCGCCGGCAGGGTAGAGCAAGCCGAGTTTTTGGATCTCCTGGTGCGCCGCCAGCAGGTTGCCTTCCACCCGATCAGCAAAAAACTGCAGGGTGCGTTGGCCTTCTTCGCCACCTCGCACCCGTTGCCCTTGTGTAGACAGCCGCTGGGCAATCCACTGCGGCAACGCCTGCCGCTCGACCGGCTCCACGGGCAGCGTGACGCCGTAGCCATCGAGTGCAGAAAACCAAGCACTGGCACGGGTGGCCTTGTCGAGCCGAGGCAACATGACGACGGTGAGCATGCTGTCATTGCCCTGAGCACTCGCAGCGATCCGCTGTAGCGCCACGCTACCATCCTTGCCCGGTTTACCCGAGGGAATGCGCAATTCCAGCATTTGTCGGTCGGCGAACAGGCTCAGGCTGCAACCGGCAGCCAGCACCTCGCTCCAGTCAAAATGGGCGCCGGCCACGGTGTAGGAACTCCGCTCAGTGAACCCTTGGGCTCGAGCGGCGGCGCGGATCGCGTCGGCTGCCTCCTGGATCAGCAGCGGCTCGTCCCCATGCAGGGTGTACAGGCTTTTCAGGCCGCGCTGGAGGTGGTTGCCAAGCTGGCTGGCGGAGAGTTGCATGGGCTCAGGGAGGCGTCAAAGACTTGACAGCAGCCAGCCGCCGCAGCAACTGCTGCACGATATCGGACTGCATGTCACGGTACAGCAAGCCCTCTTCGGCTTCTTTGGCCAACACAGCAGATTCATTAAAGCTGATGTCACGCTGCTGCAGGATGTCTGACGGCGCGATCAGTGCCTGTCCCTGCGGCGTACGCAAGCCAAAGCGTACCCGGATGCGCAGCTGAAACTCCCGCACCTGGCCCGAGGCATTGACACCCACCACGGTTTTTTCACGCTGCTCCTGTAACAGATCCAGCACCACCTGGGCCTGGGTCAGCGGCGCCTCAGGTGCCAGAACCTGCACGGCAGAGCCAAAGGAGCGACGCAGCTCAATGGCCAGCGGCCCACCCGGATGAGGCAGCACCGCGATCCGATCAAAGGCATAGGTCTGGCTGGCGCGCAGCCGAAACCCACAGCCACCCAGCGCTAGCATTGCCGGCAGCAGCAGGGCAAGGAGCGGGCGGCGTTGCATAGGGGCGGCGTGCCTAGAGCACCAAATTGACGAGCCGACCGGGCACGACGATGATCTTTTTCGGCGTGGCACCACCAGCGAGATTAAGGAAGACCTCGCTGCCAACGGCCAGTTGTTCCACCACCTCCCGCGAGGCGCCGGCCGGCACCACTATGGCGCCGCGCAGCTTGCCGTTGATCTGAAGCACCAGCTCAATTTCATCCTGCGCCATAGCGGTCGGATCCACTTGGGGCCAGGGCGTGTCGAGGATGTCACCCAGCACGCCGGCATAGCCCAGCGCCTGCCACAGGCTGTGGGCGATGTGCGGCGTGGCTGGGTACAGGCAGCGCAGCAGGATGCCAAAGCCCTCGATCTGGGCAATCGCACCGCCAGGCGTGTGTGTTGCCTTGAAGTCGTCCAAGGCGTTGATCATTTTCATGGCGCCCGAGACCACCGTGTTGTACTGCATGCGCTGGTAGTCGTAATCGACCTGCTTGAGTACCGCGTGAATGTCCAGCCGCAAGGCCCGCGCTTCTTTGCCAAACTGCACATCATTCAGGCGCTTAGCCCCCGCCATTGCTGCCTCTAGTGCTCCTGAATCCATAGCAGAAAGCTTGTAGCCAAAGTTCCAGACCCGTTTCAGGAAACGGTAGGAGCCCTCCACCGCCGCATCGTTCCACTCCAGCGTGGCCTCGGGCGGCGCAGTGAACATGGTGTACAGGCGGGCGGTGTCGGCACCGTATTTTTCGATCAGGTCCTGGGGGTCAACCCCGTTGTTCTTGCTCTTGCTCATGGTGCCGACCCCCTCATAGGTGATCAGCGTCCCGGCAGGCAGGGCGCCCTTGGCCGCCTTGAGGCGGGCTCCCGTCACCCGGCCGGTGTCGTCGTGCAGGTCTTCCACCTCGTGCGGCCAGAAATACTCCACCCCGCCCTTCTCGCCCTTGCGCGAGTAGATGTGGTTGAGCACCATGCCCTGCGTCAGCAACTTGGTAAAGGGCTCGTCGACTTTGACCAGGCCCAGGTCGCGCATCACCTTGGTCCAGAAACGGGCGTACAGAAGGTGCAGGATGGCGTGCTCTATGCCGCCGATGTACTGGTCCATAGGCATCCAGTAGTCGGCACCTGCAGCCACCATCGCCTGGTCGTTCTTCGGATCGCAATAGCGCATGAAGTACCAGGAACTGTCGACAAAGGTGTCCATGGTGTCGGTTTCACGCCGTGCGGGCTCGCCGCAGACCGGGCACACAACCCCGGCATGAAAGCCGACGTGCTTGTGCAGCGGGTTGCCACTGCCGTCAGGCACGCAGTCCTGCGGCAGCACCACCGGCAGGTCTTTTTCGGGCACGGGCACCGCGCCGTGCTCGTCACAATGGATGATGGGAATAGGCGTGCCCCAGTAGCGCTGCCGGCTCACGCCCCAATCTCGCAGGCGCCAAGTGGTTTTTTTCTCACCGAGGCCGAGTCCGACCAGGTCAGCTGCAACCGCCTCGACACAATCCGGGAAAGTCAGACCGTCGTACTTGCCGGAATGGATCGCCCGGCCGGCACTTTTTTCGCCATACCAGTCCTGCCAACGGCTGGCGTCAAAGGTTTGGGAGCCGAGGCTGACCACTGGCTGGATCGTCAGGCCGTATTTCAGGGCAAAGGCAAAGTCGCGCTCATCATGCGCCGGTACGCCCATCACTGCGCCGTCGCCATAACTCATAAGCACGTAATTGCCGACCCACACCGCCAACGGTACGCCGGTAAGGGGGTGCGTCACCGACAAGCCGGTGGCCATGCCCTTTTTTTCCTGGGTGGCGAGCTCAGCCTCGGTGGTACCGCCACGCTGGCACTCTTCAATAAAGACAGCCAGCGCCGGGTTGGTCTGCCCCGCGTGCTGCGCCAGGGGGTGTTCGGGCGCCACTGCACAAAAGGTCACCCCCATGATGGTGTCAGCCCGGGTGGTGAACACGTACATGCGGCCGTCACCGATCAGGGCACCATCGTCGCCCCGGATGTCATGGGTAAAGGCAAAACGCACGCCATGGCTCTTGCCGATCCAGTTCTCCTGCATCAGCTTGACGCGCTCAGGCCAGCCCGGTAGTTTGTGCTGCACGTGGTCCAGCAGTTCCTCGGCATAGGCCGTGATCTTCAGGTAGTAGCCTGGAATCTCGCGCTTTTCCACCACCGCGCCAGTGCGCCAGCCCTTGCCGTCGATCACCTGCTCGTTGGCCAGCACGGTCTGGTCCACCGGGTCCCAGTTGACGACCTGGGTCTTGCGGTAGGCAATGCCTTTTTCCAGCATCTTCAGGAACAGCCACTGGTTCCACTTGTAATAGCTGGGGTCGCAGGTGGCCACTTCGCGGCTCCAGTCGATGGCCAGGCCCATCGCCTGCATCTGCCGCTTCATATAGGCGATGTTGTCGTAGGTCCACTGGGCTGGTGGCACGCCGTTTTTCAGTGCGGCGTTTTCAGCAGGCAAGCCGAAGGCGTCCCATCCCATGGGCATCAGCACGTTGTAGCCATTCATGCGCAGATAGCGCGTGAGCATGTCGTTGATGGTGTAGTTGCGCACATGGCCCATGTGCAGCTTGCCGCTGGGGTAGGGCAGCATGGAGCAGGCGTAAAACTTCTTCTTGCCTGCGTCTTCGGTCACGCGGTAGGCATCGTTAGCCGTCCAGTGGCTTTGGGCCGCTTGCTCAACGGCCATGTGCTTGTATTTTTCGTCCATGGGGATTCAATCATCGGCAGTCCGGTCGACCGCCAGCATGTGATTTTAGGGTTTGGCCAGGGCACCAGGGTCAGCCACAAAGCCGATCCGGTGCAAGCCCGCTTGATGGGCCACGCCCATCACTTCGACGATGCGCCCATAGGGCACCTGCGCATCGGCCCGCAACCGCAGCTCGGTGTCTGGGTTGGCTTGTGCTGTTTGACGCAGCTGCTGCGCCAGACGCTCGGGCGTGATCGCCTGGTCGGCCAGAAAAATCTGCCCAGCACGGTCGACCACCAGCGTCAGCGCGACGGGCGCCTGTACCGGCTTTGCCGCCGCACTTTGGGGCAAGTCCAGTTTGATGGCACTGGTCAGCAGCGGTGCGGTCAGGATGAAAATCACCACCAACACCAGCATCACATCCACCAAAGGCGTGACATTGATCTCGCTGATGGGTTGTGCGCTTTGAGGGCGCTCCAGGCGGCCGAATGACATGGGTGGCTTTGCTTGCAGCTCAGTTGAGCCGGAATGAGGGGCTAGCCGCCAGGTCAAGCAGGTCGCGCGCGAAGCCTTCGAGCTCGGCTTCGAGCCGCGCGATCGCCCGCCCCATCACGTTGTAAGCCAACACCGCAGGGATCGCCACCGCCAGGCCGGCAGCCGTCATGATCAGGGCTTCGCCCACCGGACCAGAGATTTTGTCGATACTGACCTGGCCGGCATCGGCAATGCCGATCAGGGCACGGTAAATGCCCCAGACGGTACCAAGCAGGCCCACGAAGGGCGCCGTGGACCCCACGGTTGCCAGTAGCACCTGGCCGTAGTGCAGCTTCGCCAGCACGCCGTGCAGCGCATCGCGCAGCACACGGGTGAGCTGTTGTGACCGATCGCCAGCGGTCGCCAGGGTATTGTTTGCTTGTAGTTGTATGGCCTCGATCAAGGGCAAGACCAGGGCTTCGCGGTCAAAAGCCCGAACCGCGGGTGTGGCAGCAGCCACTGACGCGCCTTGCCAGAATGCAGCGGTACAACGTCGGATGTCGGCGCCGGCCCGCTGCAATAACCAGGTTTTCCAGACGATCACAACCCAGCTGCACACCGACATTAGCAGCAGCAGCAGTGTCACGCCTTGACTGAGCGCGTCGCCCTGGTTGTAGAGCTGAACCAGGTTCATCGCAGCTGGAGCACGTCGAACATGTCAAACAGCCCTGCCTTGTGCTGCTGCAGGAAGCGTGCGGCGCGCAGGCTGCCCTGGGCATAGGTGGCCCGGCTGGAGGACTTATGGGTGATTTCGATGCGCTCGCCAGTACCTGCAAACAGCACCGTGTGGTCACCGACAATGTCGCCACCCCGAATGGTGGCAAAACCGATGCTGGACGGGTCGCGCTCACCGGTCACGCCCTCACGCGCATAGACGGCACAGTCTTTCAGATCGCGGCCTAGGGCGGCCGCGATGACCTCGCCCATCTTCAGCGCCGTCCCGGAGGGCGCATCGACCTTGTGCCGGTGGTGCGCCTCGATGATTTCGATGTCGTAGCCCGTGGACAACGCCCGCGCAGCCATCTCCAGCAGCTTGAGCGTGACGTTCACGCCCACACTCATGTTGGGCGCCATGACAATGGCAATGTCGCGAGCAGCTTCGGCAATTTCGGCTTTTTGGGTTTCACTGAAGCCGGTCGTGCCAATCACGGCGTTGACGCCAAGTTCACGACACACCCGCAAATGCGCCAGTGTGCCTTCGGGTCGGGTGAAATCAATCAACGTGTCGGCATGCGCCAAGCCCTGGCGCAGATCAGCTGTAATGGTCACCGCACTGGTCTGCCCCAAAAAAGCTGCAGCGTCGGCGCCCAAGGCTGGGCTACCAAAGCGATCCAGGGCGCCACCGAGCATCGTGTCAGGCGCGGCGCGAACCGCCTCGATCAGCATCTGCCCCATTCGCCCAGTGGCGCCGGCGACGGCAATGCGATGCAACACAGGGTCGGTCATGGCGGGCATTATGGTTTAGCGCAGCACCGGCTCAAGCGGCGGATAACTTGCAGGCAGGGGAGGCAGCGGCTTGATTTCAGCAGGTTTTGCCGGCGCTGGCCTTTGGCTGACGATGTCGGGGGTCATCTCCAGCAACGGCACCTTGACGGTTTTGCGGCCGGAATCCAGCGACGCCACAAACTCAGCCTCGGTCGGCATGCTGTCCGCGTCAACGCGCTCCAAAACGTCGCCCTTGAAATACACCGTGACTTGGCGCGCCTGCGGAGGCACACCCTGGCGCCGGAAAGTAAAGACGTAGTCCCAACGATCAGCATGGAAGAT
>CAXNFT010000078.1:0-10186 GCA_964201255.1 Rhodoferax sp. | reverse complement strand
TTGCGCACGCCGAACTGGATCGCCTTCTGGATTTCTTCCACCGGCACGCCGTAGGTTTCTTTCATGTTACCGCCGTACTGGCGGATGGTCGCCAGCAGGTCCTGCGGCACGCTGCTGGAGCCGTGCATCACCAGGTGGGTGTTGGGGATGCGCCGGTTGATCTCCTTGATGCGCTCAATCGCCAGGATGTCGCCGGTGGGCTTGCGGGTGAATTTGTAGGCGCCGTGGCTGGTGCCAATGGCAATGGCCAAGGCGTCAAGCTGGGTGCGCTTGACAAAATCGGCCGCCTGCTCGGGGTCGGTCAGCAGCTGCTCGCGCGTCATGGTGGCGTCGGTGCCGTGACCGTCTTCCTTGTCGCCTTTCATGGTCTCGAGCGAGCCCAGGCAGCCCAACTCGCCTTCGACCGTGACGCCCAGCGTGTGCGCCATGTCCACCACCTGCCGCGTCACTTCGACGTTGTAGTCATAGCTGGCAATGGTTTTGCCGTCGGCCATCAGGGAGCCGTCCATCATGACGGAGCTGAAGCCCAGGCCGATGGCGCCATGACACACGGCAGGGCTCTGGCCGTGGTCCTGGTGCATGACCAGCGGGATGTGAGGGTAGCTCTCGATCGCGGCAGCAATCAGGTGCTTGATGAAGGCCTCGCCGGCGTACTTGCGGGCACCGGCGCTGGCTTGCAGGATCACCGGCGCGCCCACCTCGTCGGCGGCCTGCATCACGGCCTGCACCTGCTCAAGGTTATTGACGTTGAAGGCTGGAATGCCGTAGCCATTAACGGCGGCATGGTCTAGCAGTTCGCGCATTGAAACGAGTGCCATGGTTGGATTCTCCCGGGAAAGTTGGTAACCACTTGGTAACCGTTAATTTTATCCCGCAGAGACGATCCGGGCGCTTAAGTCACCTGGCAGATTTTCAGCATGTTGGTGCCGCCCGGTGAGCCCATGGGCTCGCCGCAGGTGATGGCGTAAACATCACCCTGTTGCACGATACCCCGCGATTTGAGGTGGTTTTCTGCCTCGATCAGCGCGGTATCGCGGTCGGTGCTGCTGTCCATCAGCAGCGGGCGCACATTGCGGTACAGCGTCATGCGGCGCTGGGTTGCCACCTTGGCCGTCAGGGCATAAATGGGCACATGGACCAGGTGCCGGCTCATCCACAGTGCGGTCGAGCCACTCTCGGTCATGGCCACAATCGCCTTGGCGCCCAAATGGTGCGCCGTGAACAGCGCGCCCATGGCGATCGACTGATCAATGCGGTTGAAGGTCTTGCCGGTGAAATCGGCGTCCAGCAGGATGCTCTCGTGGCCTTCAGCCGCGTGGCAAATTTTGGCCATCTCGATGACGGTCTCCAGCGGGTACTTGCCGGCCGCGGTCTCGGCCGACAGCATCACGGCGTCGGTGCCGTCCAGAACCGCATTGGCCACGTCACTCACCTCAGCCCGGGTGGGTACTGGGTTGGTGATCATGGACTCCATCATCTGCGTGGCAGTGATCACCACGCGGTCGTGTTCGCGGGCCAGTTTGATCATGCGCTTTTGCAAACCCGGCACGATGGCATTGCCCACCTCCACCGCCAGGTCGCCGCGCGCCACCATGATGCCGTCGCTGGCCAGCAGGATCTCCAACAGCTTGGGGATGGCCTCGGCCCGTTCGATCTTGGCAATCAAACCTGGCTTGTGGTTGAACTCGGCCGCGGCCACATTGCACAGCTGGCGCGCCATTTCCATGTCGGTGGCACTTTTGGGGAAACTCACCGCCACGTAGTCGGCCTGAAAGCTCATGGCGGTGCGGATGTCGTCCATGTCCTTGGCGGTCAATGCTGGCGCCGTCAGGCCGCCACCCTGTTTGTTGATGCCTTTGTTGTTGGACAGCTCGCCGCCGAGCTTGACCGTGGTGTGAACCGCATCACCGCGCACCGCGTCGACCGTGATGACGATCAAGCCGTCGTTGAGCAGCAGCACATCACCAGCCTTGACCTCACGCGGCAGCGCCTTGTAATCCAGACCCACAGCGTCAATGTCGCCAAGCTCTACCCGGGCGGCGTCGAGCACAAATTTTTGCCCTGGCTCCAGCATCACCCGCCCTTGCGCAAACTTGCCGACCCGGATCTTGGGGCCCTGCAGGTCGGCCATGATGGCCACCTCGCGCCCGGCGCGCTGGGCCGCCTCACGCACCAACCGGGCCCGGTCGATGTGGTCCTGCGCCTTGCCGTGGCTGAAATTGAGCCGCACCACATTGACACCGGCGCGGATCATCTGCTCCAGCAGGGCGGGATCGCTGGAGGCGGGGCCCAGGGTGGCAACGATTTTGGTGGCGCGACGCGGCATGATGGGAGTCTCCATGTAATTAAGTTCCCATTTTTACATGGAACAGGTTACATGACCGCGACAGTTTGTACATCGGCAAACGGCTGAACTCACCACCGGCTGTGGTCAAATCTCCGTCGAATTACCGTATTGGCGATCCATTCATGAACCTGCACTTGCCTGATTCTCCTCTTGCCGGGCTGTTGCGCGAACGCAATGCGCGGGGCCGCCTGCTGATCGTGGACGATCACCCGATGAGCCTGAAACTGGCAGAGCTGACCTTTGAGCCCCACTTTGAGGTGATCACCGCCGACAACGGCCCCATGGCCTTGAGGCTGTGCCAGCAGCAGGCCCCCGACCTGGTGCTGCTGGACATCGACATGCCGGACATGGATGGCTTTGAGGTCTGCCGCCGGCTCAAAAGCAATGAAGCCACGCATGATATTGCAGTGATTTTCCTCACGGCGCAGGCCGATGAGGTCCAGGAGACCCGGGGCCTGGGCCTGTTTGCCGTCGACTTCATCGCCAAACCGCTCCATGCGGCTGTGGCGCTAGCCCGCGTCAACACCCATTTGCTGGTGAAGCTGCAGGCTGATGCCATCCGTAAGCTGGTGTTTCTGGATGGCTTGTCGGGCATCTACAACCGCCGGTTTTTTGACCAGCAGCTGGTGGTTGAAATGGCACGTTCGGTCCGCAACAGCTTGCCGCTGGCGCTAATCCTGCTCGATGTCGACTTTTTCAAACTTTTCAACGACCACTACGGGCATCAGGCTGGCGACGATTGCCTGCGCGAAATTGCCTCAGCCCTGAAAGCCAGCCTGCGCCGGCCAGCGGACCTGGTGGCGCGTTATGGTGGCGAGGAGTTTGCCTGCATCCTGCCCGAAACTGATTTCCCTGGCGCTATGGCGATCGCCAGACTGCTGGAAGACAGGATTCGTAAAAAATTTATCCCCCATCCCCGCTCCGCGGTAGACAGCGTGGTCACCATCAGCCTGGGGGTGGCAGTGCGCAGCGGTTTCACCCTCCACCATGCCACTGAATTACTGGCGACGGCTGACGAACAGCTCTACCACGCCAAGCACACCGGTCGCGGCCGCGCCTGCGGCAAATTAATGGGCGCGCCAGCGCCAAGCTGATAGGCCGACCTGACGCCGAAGGGTCAGTCGGCCTGATTCACGTAGGCCTGGATGTCGCCCAACAGGCCCTGCAAGGCCGGACCCATCGCCGCATACGCCACGGCCAGCACCTCAGCCGGCTGGTTTTTACTCGATTGCTCCAGACGCGACACCTCGGCCACCAGCACGGCACGGCCAAAAATCGGCAGGTAGCCCTTGATGCCGTGCAAACGCCGGCCGGCAGCGCGAACGTCACCCGCGGCCAATTCACGGCCAATGGCCGGCACGTCATCAGACAGGCTAAGCAGGGCGGTGTTGAGGATCATCTTCAGCGCCTCGGGCGAGCCCAGCATGCTGATGCCACGCTCGACATCGAGCTGACTAAACGCTGAACTTGGCTTGGAGGGGTTTGGGGTCATTGTGATTCTGATCAATAAAGCGCTGGGCTTGGAGCCCTAGGCAACTGCCCTGCGGCTGAGAATTTCAAAGGCTGGTAGCGTCTTGCCCTCCAGCACCTCTAGAAAGGCGCCGCCGCCCGTAGAAATATAGCCGATGTGCGACTCAATGCCATACTTAGCAATGGCCGCCAGGGTGTCGCCGCCGCCCGCAATGGAGAAGGCGCTCGATGCGGCGATGGCCTGCGCGATGGTGCGAGTGCCCTGCTCAAAAGCAGCGAATTCAAACACCCCAACCGGGCCATTCCAGACAATGGTGCCGGCGGCCTTAAGCTGCGCCGCCAGCAACGCAGCTGTCTGGGGCCCGATGTCAAGAATCAGGTCATCGTCGTCAACCGCGTCGGCCGCCTTGACGATGGCCGGGGCGGCGGCGGAGAAGGTCTTGGCAGTGACTACGTCGATCGGAATCGGCACCGAAGCGCCGCGTGCGCTCATGGCGGCCATCACCGCGCGGGCCTGGGGCAGCAGGTCGGGCTCGGCCAGGCTTTTGCCAATGTTGAGGCCGGCGGCCAGCATGAAGGTGTTGGCAATGCCGCCACCGACGATCAGCTGGTCCACTTTGTCGGCCAGGCTTTGCAGGATGGTGAGCTTGGTCGACACCTTGGAGCCGGCCACGATCGCCAGAAGTGGGCGCCGCGGGTTGGCCAGCGCCAGGGTGATGGCGTCCATCTCAGCCGCCAGCAGCGGGCCGGCGCAGGCCACCGCAGCAAACTGGGCGATACCATAGGTAGACGCTTCCGCGCGGTGAGCGGTGCCAAAGGCGTCGTGCACAAAAATATCGCACAGGCCGGCCATCTGGCGGGCCAGCGCCTCGCTGTTTTTCTTCTCGCCGACATTGACGCGGCAGTTTTCCAGCAGCACCAGCTCACCTGGCTTGACGGCCACGCCGGTGGTCCAGTTGGCCAGCAGCGGGACCGGGCGGCCGAGCAGTTCGGCCAGGCGCTTCGCCACGGGGGCTAATGAGTCGGCCGGAGTGAGCGTGCCCTCGGTCGGACGGCCGAGATGCGAGGTGACCATCACGGCGGCGCCGGCATCCAGCGCCATGCGGATGCAGGGCAGCGAGGCACGGATCCGGGTGTCTTCGGTAATCGCGCCGCGCTCGTCTTGTGGCACATTGAGGTCAGCACGGATGAAAACACGCTGGCCAGCCACGCGGCCTTGGGCGCACAAATCTGCAAAACGAAGGACATTCATGTGAGGCGCTACAAGTTCAAGGTTGAGATTCAAGTCGATTGTAGAAGCGCCCGCAATCCCCACGGCGATAGCCACCCCCGGCCCGGCTATCGCTACCACCCCAGCCCGATGTGCAGCGGCAGGTAGACCGCCATACCGGCCAGGATGGTGCCCAGCACAGCCTGCCCGGCACCGCGGCGCCAGAAATACCAGGCCACCCCCACCGCCACAGCGTAGATGCGGGCGTCCTGCCAAGTGCTGATGAACTGGCCCTGCGTCATCAGCAGCTCGGGCACGATCACCCCGGCCAGCGCAGCAATGGGCGCGTACTGCAGGCCGCGCTGGGCCCAACGCGGCAACTGCCAGGGTTTGCTGGAGATGTAAAACATGGAGCGGGTCAGCACGGTGATGCCCGCCATGCAGACGATGATCAGCAGGGTCCAGCCGTCTGTCACGCCGTTCACGCCGGTCACGCCGTTCATGGAGACTCCGCCTTAGCCCAGGCGGTTTTTTCGAGCTGCATGCACAGCAGCACCGCCGCCGCAATGGCCACCACGATGTTGAGCTTGAGCGGCAGCGCAAAAGCCACCACTGCGGCGATGCCCGCGACACTGGCCGACACCACCCGCAAGCGGTTCGACGCCAGTGAGCACAGGATACCCAGCAGCGCCAGGTTGCCGGCAAAGCCCAGACCCCAGCGGGTCGGAATGGCGTTGGCCAGCGCCACCCCCAGCACACTGAAGCAGACCCAGCTCAGCCAGTTCACCAAGCAGTTGCCCGCCAGGTAGGCCTGCTGCGCCTGCCGTTCGGCGGGGTCGGTGCTGGTCTGCGGGTAGCGCTTGATGAACATGACATAGGTCAGGTCGGCGGTGAAGTAGCCGCTCATCAGCCGTCGCCACAGCGGCAGGTGCATGACATAGGGCCGCAAATGGGCGCTGAACACCACAAAGCGCAGGTTGACGCAAAAGGCCGTGGCCAAAATCACCCACATCGGCGCGCCAGCCAGCAGCAGCGGCACCGCCGCCAGTTGGGAACTGCCGGCGAACACGATCAGGCTCATCAGCAGGGCCTCAAAGGTGCTCAGGCCCGACTGCACCATGGCCACGCCAGTCATCAGGCCCCAGGCGGCGATGCCGGGTGCTGCCGGCATCAGGTCCATGGCACCCACGCGAAAGGCCGGGTGCCGGGCGTGTTGGCGCAACTCGATCATGCTGCGCCGCCCGCAGCGTCCACACTGCCCACACTAAAGGCGGAGCCCGGTGCCAGCGCAAAGCCACGCAGAAACTCAGCCGCCGCAAGTCGCTTACCGCCCGGGCGCTGTAGCTCAGTGATATTTACTATTGAATTCATAGCGACAACCTCAATACCAGCGTGGCCTACAGCCAGAATTGACCCAAAAGGCAAGCCCGTGGGCGGCGCCCCTGGCAAGGCCTGAGCCTGCCAGATCTTGAGCGCCTCGCCCAGCAGGTTGCTGCTGGCGCCCGGCGCCGGGTTGAAGGCCAGGATACGCCGCACAATCTGCGGCGCAGGCAGCGCCCAATCGATCCAGGCCTCCTGCTTGTCGACCTTCTGGGCGTAAGTCACACCCTCAAGCGGCTGCGGCACGGCAAGCAGGGTTCCGGACGGCAGCTGCTGCAAGACCTGCACGATCAAATCACCGCCCAGCAGCGCCAGCTTGTCGAGCAGGCTGGCAGTGCTGTCGGCCGGCGCTATCGGCAGCGCCCGCGCCAGCAGGACGGCGCCGGTGTCGAGCCCGGCGTCCATCTGCATGATGGTGATGCCGGTGTGCGCAACACCCGCCTCAACAGCACGATGGATGGGGGCGGCGCCGCGCCAGCGCGGTAACAGTGAGGCGTGAATGTTCAGGCAGCCCCAGCGCGGCTGGCCGGTGCTGGACGGCGCAGCCATGGTGTCGAGCACCCATTGCGGCAGCAGCAGGCCGTAGGCCGCCACCACCATGGCATCGGCCTGCGCGGCCTCCATCGCCAAGCGCGCGGCCCGGGCGTCCTCGGGGTAGCGGCCGTCCAGGCGCAGGCTGCGCGGCTGCGCCAGCGGCAGCCTGTGGGTCAGGGCTTGCTGTTTGACGGCGGAGGGTTGCAGTTTGAGACCTCGCCCGGCGGGCCGGTCAGGCTGTGTCAGCACCAGCGCGATCTCGAAGCCGGCGGCCTGCAACTGCGCCAGCGCCACCCGGGCAAATTCGGGCGTACCGGCAAAAATCAGCCTCAACGTTCGCCCTCGCGCTGGGCTTTGAGCATTTTGGTCTTGATGCGGTTGCGCTTGAGTGGCGACAGGTACTCGACAAACACCCGACCCATCAGGTGGTCCATCTCGTGTTGGATGCAAACTGACAACAGCCCATCGGCCTCGATGATGCGCGACCGGCCGGCGCCATCGAGCGCTCGCACTTGCACCGTGTCAAAGCGCTGCACGCCGTCATAGATGCCAGGCACCGACAGGCAGCCCTCCTCATTGAGGTGGGAAGTCGGGCTGGTCCAGACCAGTTCCGGGTTGATCAGCACCAGCGGCTCGTCACGCTCTTCGGAAACGTCGATCACAATCAGACGCTCATGCACATCGACCTGGGTGGCGGCCAGGCCGATCCCCTTGGCGTCGTACATGGTGGCAATCATGTCGGTAAACAGGGTGCGGATGCGCGCGTCAACCTCGGCCACCGGCTTGGCCACAGTGTGCAGACGGGGGTCTGGGAAATAGAGAATGGGAAGTAAAGCCATGGAAAGATTTTGCAGAATGCCGGTATTTTCGCCATTTTTGACGGCCCTCGCCCGGCCCGGGTCGGTCTGGCGTTGCCCAATTCAACGCCAGGGCGCAAAATGATGCGAGACTCAAGCCGATTCGCACACACGACCATGCCGCAGCACAGGAGCTACATATGTTGGTGACCGTCCATGCCGCCAGGGGCTCGCGGGCGCTGGCCGCCAGCATCGCCGCTGTATTCGGCGCGCTTGGCGCGCTGCCGCTGGCCGCTCAAACCCCGCCGGTAACGCCGCTGCAGCAGGCTGTGGCCAAGCGCACGGCCACTGCCGGCCTGCCCTTGAGCGATCTCAAGGCCGGCGCGCCTGAGCGCTACACCGTTAAGCCCGGCGACACGTTGTGGGGCCTGTCCGCCGCCTTTCTGGCCCAGCCTTGGCGGTGGCCCGAGCTGTGGGGCATGAACCTGCAAGATATCCGCAACCCCCACCTGATTTACCCTGGGCAGGTGCTGCTGCTCGAGAAGCGGGACGGCCGGGCGACGCTGCGCCTGGCCACGCCGGTGGTCGACGCCCCAGCCGAGGTGCCGACCGTTCGGCTGTCGCCACGCATTCGGGCCGAGGCCACGACCGACGCTGCCCTGCCAGCGCTCAAAAGCAGCATGATTGACGCCTTTCTGACCGAGCCTGTGGTGGTCGACGACAACTCGCTGCAAACGGCAGCGCGCATCGTGGCGGCCCAGGACAGCCGGGTGCTGCTAACCCACGGCGACCGGGCCTACGCGCTGGGCAGCCGTGGCAGCCCACTGGTGGACGACCCGCGCCAGCCGCAGCAGGCCTTTCGGGTGCTGCGCAACGCTACCCCGCTGAAAGACCCGGTCAGTGGCGAAGTGCTGGGTTTTGAGGCCCAGTACATTGGGCGCGCGCTGCTGGTGCGTGGTGAGTCGGTACAAACCACCACCGGCGCCGACGGCAAAGCCGTGTCGGAAGTGATCCCTGCCACCATCGACATCGTGGCCGCACGGGAAGAAATCCGGGTTGGCGACCGCCTGCTGCCCGAACCAGCGCTGACATTGCGCAGCTACGTGCCGCGCGCGCCGGTCGCTGCCATTGAGGCCCGAGTGGTCTCGGTCTATGGCAATGCCGTGGCCAATGCCGGTCAAAACCAGGTGGTGGTGGTCAACCGGGGCACGCGTGACGGGCTCGAGAGCGGCCATATTCTGGCCATCCTGACTGACGGCGCCCGCTTGAGCGACAAGACTGACCCAGCGCGCACCGCCCTCAAACTGCCAGACGAACGCAAAGGCCTGCTGATGGTGTTTCGCTCGTTCGAACGGCTGTCCTACGCACTCGTGCTAGAGGCCACGCAAGGTGTGCGCGTTGGCGACCGGCTGGTCAATCCGCGCTGAAAGCCTGCCGTGGAGCGCGAGGAACTGCAAGCCTGGCTGCGACTGACCCTGACCCCCGGCGTTGGTCTGGACAGTGCACGCAAGCTGCTGGTGGCCTTTGGGCTGCCGGAGCAGGTCTTCGGGCAGACCGCCGCCGCCCTGCGCCAGGTGGTTAGCATGAACCAGGCCACAGCCCTGCTGACCGAACCGGCCGACCTGGCCGACCTGCTGGCATGCACCTGGAACTGGCTGCACCAGCCGCACGACGATGGGGTGCGTGCCCAACTGATCACGCTCGGCGACGACCATTACCCGCCTACCCTGCTGCAGCTGGATGACCCACCCTTAATGCTGTACCTGCTGGGCACTGGAGGTTTTGCATCAAATAAGGCTCCAGGCCTTGTCAGCATTGATAAGTTTGCTACTGATTCGATAGCGTTTGATGTGCTACACAGTATCGCTGTGGTCGGCAGCCGCAACCCAACGCCGCAAGGCGCGGTCAATGCGCACGACTTTGCCAAGGCCCTGGGGCAGGCCGGCGTCACCGTGGTGTCGGGCCTGGCACGCGGCGTGGATGCAGCGGCCCATGAAGGGGCGCTGCACAGCCTGCCGGTGGGGGCGACGCGCTTGGCCACGGTGGCGGTGGTCGGCACCGGGCTGGACCGGGTCTATCCGAAAAGCCATCTGGAGCTGGCGCGGCGCATCAGCCGCCACGGCCTGCTGGTGAGCGAATACCCGTTGGGCACGCCGCCGCTGGCGGCCAACTTTCCGCGTCGCAACCGGCTGATTGCAGGCCTGACCCAGGGCACGCTGGTGGTGGAGGCGGCACTCAAATCAGGCTCGCTGATCACTGCCCGGCTGGCCGCCGACCAGGGCAAGGAAGTTTTTGCCATTCCCGGCTCGATTCACTCACCGCAGGCCCGCGGCTGCCACGCCTTGATCAGGCAGGGCGCCAAGCTGGTGGAGTCGGCGACCGACGTGCTGGAGGATATGGCGCTCGACCTCGGCTCCGGATTTGCTGCTAATTCAATAGCAGAAGAAC
>CAXNFT010000077.1:0-10247 GCA_964201255.1 Rhodoferax sp. | reverse complement strand
GACGCAGACTGGTAGATTTAGGTCTGGACAAGCTGCGTCAGTCAGCGCCGACGACCCCGCCGAACTGGCCCTGCCACTATGCCCAATGGAGCGCAGCAAAGGGGCCACAGCGATGCGCAATGACTGGACGAGGGAAATGTGGCGGCATGTTCCGGTGAAGCGCCCTGAGAGGCCCATGATCTAAGCCCAAGCAGCCAAGGCCCACCTGGCACCCATACAAGCACCCGAAGCCAGAAACAAAAAAGCCCATCGCTATGGACGGGCTTCTTTAGCATTTCTGGTGGCCTGGGGCGGAATCGAACCACCGACACAAGGATTTTCAATCCTCTGCTCTACCGACTGAGCTACCGGGCCAAGGGCGAAATTATAGCAGCAAGCTTGGCGAACTCAGAGCGATGAGCGCCTACCTTTAGACAAATCTACCCCAAGCTGCTTGAGCTTGCGATACAGGTGGGTACGCTCCAGGCCGGTTTTTTCAGCCACCCGAGTCATGGACCCGTTTTCACGGGCTAGGTGGTACTCAAAATACGCTTTCTCGAACTCGTCCCGCGCATCGCGCAGGGGTTTGTCGAGCATGAAGGTTTGCTGACATTGAGCTGCGGGGTCTGCTTGAGCAACCGGGCTTACGGCCGAGATGGGCACGGCCACTTCACTGTTCAGTTTGCCGGCGGGAGACGCTAAGCCCTGACCGGGTTTGACCGAACCACCCCGTGCAAGCCCTTGCTCCACGGCTTTGAGCAGCTTTTGCAGGGTAATGGGTTTTTCCAGAAAGGCCGAGGCGCCAATTTTGGTGGCTTCAACCGCGGTGTCAATCGTCGCGTGCCCGCTCATCATGATCACGGGCATGGTCAAGGCGCCACTGGACGACCACTCTTTGAGCAGTGTGACGCCATCGGTGTCGGGCATCCAGATGTCCAGCAGAACCAGGTCGGGCCGGTCGCGCAGGCGGGCTGCACGGGCTTGGGCCGCATTTTCTGCCACCTCCACCTGGTGCCCTTCGTCGTTCAGGATTTCCGACAACAGGTCGCGGATGCCGAGCTCGTCGTCAACCACCAGTATGTTTGCCATGTTTTAGAGCGTTCCTTGGGCTGTGCCCGGGTAGACCGATTCTTCGATAACCGTGGCGAATGATAACGACACTTGGGCACCGATGACCTTGCCGTCAAGCACGCGGTTGACGATGTCAACGCGTGTGCGGTGCTCGTCAGCAATTTTTTTCACGACGGCAAGGCCCAGGCCAGTGCCCTTGGACTTGGTCGTCACATAAGGTTCGAATGCACGTTTGAGTATGGCTTCAGGAAACCCCGTGCCGCTGTCCAGCACACTCAGTCGTACTCTGGCTGTGGCCTCAAGCCACTGTGTTTTGACCAGGACACTGTGCTCTGCACCCAGCTGACCCGAAGACTCTGTGGCGTCCAGTGCATTTTGCAAGAGGTTATGCAACACCTGCCTGAGTTGCTGCGGATCGCCCAAGACTGGGGGACAAGCGGGGTCCAGCTGGGCCTGGATAGGCACGGCTGTCACATCATGGGCATACAGGTGGAGCACGTCTGACGCGAGGGCATTCAAGTCGACCGGCTTGAGTTCGGCAGCCGGCAGGCGCGCGTAGTCTCGGAATTCATTCACCAGTCGCTTCATAGCGTCGACCTGATCGACGATGGTCTTGACTGATTTGGTGAGCAAGGCCTGCTCGGTCGGCGCCAGCTTGCCCTGGAGCTTGTGCTCCAACCGCTCGGCGGACAACTGGATCGGCGTTAAGGGATTCTTGATTTCATGGGCCAAGCGCCGCGCCACCTCGCCCCAGGCCTGAGACCTCTGTGCTGAAACAATCTCAGAAATGTCGTCAAACACCAGCAAGCGCGCCGAGTCTGGTAGCTCGGCTCCCCTAGCGACCAGGGTCAGGGCGTCTTCGCGCTGACGTCCAGCCTGGCCCATGGTCGTGCCACCCAGCTCGAATGAATGCTGCCAATGGTCCAGACCGTGCTGGGATTGAGCGCCCAGAAACGACTCGAACTGCGCCTGCACATGGGTCGCAAAGCTTGTCAAACCCTCCATCTCAGACAGGCGCTTGCCCACGTGAGCGGCCAGCGGCGCCCGCAAAATTCGGGTCGCGCCCGGGTTGGACGAGACAATGCGGCCCTGAACATCCAGCACGACAACGCCGGCTGTTAAGTTGTCCAAAATGGTCTGCAAATTAGCTCTTGAGGCGTCCAACTGCCCCATACTGGATTCAACCGCTAACCGAGCGTCTGCCAACTGTTGCGTCATTTGGGCGAACGAGCGGGTTAATCCATCGAGCTCGTCACTGCCTTGCAGCGACATTTTTGGGGTCAAATCACCTGCGGCCACCTGGCGCACACCATCGGCCAGCAACAGCAGGGGACGAGCGATCTGATTGCCCAGCACCACTGCCAATAAAACGGCACCAAAGACTGCAAGAAACAGGGTCAGCGTCAAAGTACCGATGTACATGCGCTTGAGGCCTTCGCGCGCCAGGGCACGCTCTTGGTACTCGCGGTTGGCTTTGGTCACGGCCAGCGCATTAGCCACCAGGGGCGGCGGCAGCGCCTGAGTCACCAACAGATAACGCTGCTCTGCCAGCGTACCCACTGTGGTTCCCGACAACAGCACCAACGCCTTCAGCCTCGCGCCAGGCGCCGCACCTGGGGCAACGTCGTCCAGCCCCTCGGTCCAGGTGACCGAGCGTTGGCTGCGGGCGTTGCGAAACTGCTGCGGACTGGGTTTTTCTGGGCTCAACTGGTAGCGGGATTGTCCTGCTGCGGCAATCAGCTGGCCAGACGCTCCCCACAAAAGCAGATCGTTGGCACCGAGCTGTTCACGTGTTCGTTCCAGCCGCAAGGCTACGCTGACGTCAGGCGTGTCGGCGAGCGAAGTGGCGGCGACGCGAGCCTTGCCCGCAAGGTCATTGGACAAGGTTTCCAGTGTGACGCGCCCCAGGTTCAAACCAGCCTCCAAGGCGCCCTCCACCTCAACGTCAAACCAGCTTTCGATCGAGCGGGCCACGAACTGGTACGAGACCACATAGATCAGTAGGCCCGGCGCAAACCCGGCCAGGGCAAAAATGGCCGCCAGCTTAACCAGCAAACGGCTGCCGAACCGGCGTCGTCGCAGGCGTTCAAACAGGCGATAAGCGATCCAGAGTATGACCAGCAGCAGCAAGACAGCCACCACCACATTCAGCACAAACAGGCTGGTGTAATTGCGCTCGTACATGTCGCGGTTGGTGGTGGCCTGCGTCAACAGGAACAGCAGTACCATGCCCACCGCCACCATAACGGCCAGACCAGCGCTAACGGTCCAACGCAGGGCGCGTGAGTTGCGCAGCGAAAACCGGCTGCCAACATCGGCGGCCGGGGTGCCCTGGCTCACCGAACCGACTCCAGCTGGACTTGGCGCGTTGCGCTGACGGCAAGGTCCCAATCAGTGTCACCCAGGGTGCCGATTTGCAAGGGCCGAGGCAGTTGCGTCACATCCAGTCGGAAACGGAACTGCAAGAGGTGCCGTTGGCTCAGGTCAACTTCGGAGGCGTCGGCGATTTTCCAGCGGGAGATGCGCTGGACAGCGGCCATTGCTTCGGGCAGGGCGTCAAAGTTCTGCGTCAAGGCCAAGCCAATACCGTTTATGGTGATGGGGCCGGAGGCAATGTTCAAACGCCAGCGACGCGTCAGGGGATGAAATGCCAACCGCATGTGACGCTCGGCACTCGCCACCTTCTTGTTAGTCCAATACCAACGTTCACGGGCCAGCTCCGCTTCCGCCACAAAAATCATCGGGATGCCCTTGAGCAGAGCATCCTCCACTGCAGGCGGTAGGTCGAAGCGGGTTGTGGCGGACAACAAAACCGCATCACCAGCCCGTTCAACCTGCAATTGGGACAGCTCTGCACCCGCCGCTTGCGCCATGGCAAGTTGCGGGCAGCCCCAGGCCAGAAAGGCGCACAGCAAGTACCCTAGGCACTCAACTCGGGCGCTTTTGCAGCAATGCGTAATAAAAACCGTCATGCTCACCGCCCGGATTGTCGAGGACTACCCCGGTTTTGGGTAATGAAAAAGGCAGCAAATGCCCGGGGGATGGCAGCAATAGCGCCTCGGTGTTGTGCGCAAGAAACGTTTGGATCTGATTTTCACCCTCAGCGCGGAACACTGAGCAGGTGCTGTACAGCAGACGACCACCCGGCCGTACGAGCGGCCACAGCGCATTCAACAAGCGGGCCTGAATTCCAACCAGCTGGTCAATATCACTCGGACGACGCAACCAGCGCACGTCAGGATGGCGCCGCACAATGCCCGAGGCGGAGCAGGGTGCATCCAACAAAATCGCATCAAACGGTCGGCCATCCCACCAGGACGCCACGGCAGCTGCGTCGGCCGCCAAGACGTGGGCCTGAAGGCCCAAGCGCTGCAGCGTTTCATACACCCGCTCACACCGGACCGGGTCCACATCAAGGGCAGTCACGTCACAGTCAAGCAGTTCCAAAAGATGGGCAGTCTTACCGCCGGGCGCTGCGCAGGCGTCCAAGACCCGGCTGCGGCCGGGTTGATCCAATCCCGCAAGCAGCAAGGGCGCCGCGAGCTGCGCCGCCACATCCTGCACAGAGATCAGCCCTTCGAAAAAACCCGGCAGTGCTTGCACCGGCTTGGCTTGGCGCAAGGTCAAGGCCGAGGGGCCGACAACGTCGGCCTCCAGGCCCGCAGCCTCAAATGCGCGCATCACCGCTGCCACGCTGGTCCTGCGTGTGTTCACCCGCAAGGTCAGGGGCGCTTGGGTATTGTTGGCCGCAAGCATGCTTTGCCAGTCATTGGGCCAGTCGCGGCGCAGGCGGTCGATCCACCACGCAGGATGGTTCCATCGTGCCTGAGCTTGCGCGTCCGTATTGGCAACGAGGGCGTCGCGCTCTCGTAAAAACCGACGCAAACAAGCATTGAGGAAGGCAGCTTGGGGTCGGGTCGCTGGGTCTCTTTTTGCAGCCTCGACGGTTTGGTTCACCAGGGTGAACGCCTCGTAGGGAGCGTCCTGGTCGCGCCAGGACAGGGCCAGCGCCGTGCAAAGCAGAGCATCGGCTTGCGGTGGCGGGTTCCGGCTGACCAGAAGTTGGCGCAAGGCCTGCGCACGCCCGAGCGAACGCAGCACCGCAAAGGTCAGTGCCTGGACACCAGGACGCAATTCGCCCGGCACTTTGGCAATGGCCGCCGTACCTGATTCGCCCTGGCGCACCGCCATCAATACAGACGCGGCGGCCTGCAACTGCTGCCATAAAGCCGGCTGTTTGGCTGCTGTACTCGTCATACTGAGGAGAGTGTCTGACCGGGCTTGAGTCCCACAGCCGATGCCACTAGCAGGGCTGGAAATTGGCCAATGGCATCGTTATAAAGCTGCACGCGGCGATTAAAGTCAGCCCGCGCCACCTGCACCAGCGAATCAATCTGGTTCCAATTAGCCTGAACAGTGACAAGCACGTCTGGGGTGTTCAGATCATCCCGAAAGGCACTCAGCTTGGCCCTGGTGCTACCAAGGTCTTGGTAAGCCTTGTCCAGATCGGCCACGGCATTAGCGGCCAACGGCGCTGCGCGCGCCAAACGCAGTGCATCGGCGAAAGGTTTGCATGCATCCATCAGCTCCCTTCTCAGCAGCTCGGGCAAAGTTGCCTCGGCGAAAGGTTGAAAAAAATTAGCTTCAAGCAGCACCGGCAGACCCGCCAAAGCTTGTTCCAGGGTGACAAAAGCCGCTATCGCCTGAGCGCGCAAGCGCACCAGCCGGTTATACGCTCCAATCGCCCAGAACAAAAGCAATGCTGCCAGCGACCAAACCAAGAGCGTGCTACTGGCAACCACATTGAGCCCCTAGTGCACAGCCTAGTTTGAAGCCAGTTCCGTAGCCCATATAAAAACGCCTCAAGCCCATATGGAATGGACCTGAGGCGCTCTCTTTACTGCAGCAAACAGAAGGGATGAAACTTACTCTGCCACGGCACCTTCATCGGCCTGCGCCAAGTCCGTCTCGCCAGCCAATTCAGCTGCCTCGGCATCAGCAATGGCGCGTCGCTCAGCGTCGTCCATGTTTTCACGCACTTTGCGCGCTTCGTGGTAGGCCAGGCCCGTTCCGGCGGGGATCAGGCGCCCAACAATCACATTCTCCTTCAGGCCTCGCAGCTCGTCGCGCTTGCCCATGATGGCCGCCTCTGTCAGCACGCGGGTGGTCTCCTGGAAGGATGCCGCGCTGATGAAGCTGTCGGTGGACAAAGAAGCCTTGGTGATACCGAGCAACAGATTGGTAAAGGTCGCAGCAATCTTCCCGTCGGCGCGAAGCGCATCGTTGGTGTTCAGCATTTCCGAACGCTCCACCTGCTCGCCATTGATGTAGTTGGAGTCACCGGCGTTCTCGACCACAACCCGACGAAGCATCTGCCGAACAATCACTTCGATGTGTTTGTCGTTAATTTTCACGCCCTGCAAGCGGTAAACGTCCTGCACTTCGTCCACGATATAGCGAGCCAGTTCCTCTGAGCCAAGCAGACGCAAAATATCCTGCGGATCGGCCGGGCCGTCTACCACGCTTTCGCCCTTGTTGACCACCTGACCCTCATGCACCAGGATGTTTTTCTCCTTGGGCACGAGCTCTTCCCAGACGGAACCTTCCGGATCGGTGATCTGTAGGCGAATCTTGCCCTTGGTCTCCTTCCCGAACGACACAGTACCGGTCATCTCAGCCAACACACCCTTGTCCTTGGGTGATCGGGCTTCGAACAGCTCAGCCACGCGGGGCAGACCGCCGGTGATATCGCGCGTCTTCTGACCCTCGATTGGAATCCGGGCCAGCACCTCGCCCGGGCCAACGTCTTGACCGTCACGCACCTGAACCAAAGCGCCCACCGGGAAGCCAATGGTCACAGAGTGATCGGTTCCCGGAATCTTGACCTCATTGCCCGAGGCATCAATCAGCTTGACCTGAGGCCGGATCACTTTGGCAGAGCCACGGCGCTTGGGGTCGATCACGACCAGAGTCGACAGGCCGGTGACCTCATCCACCTGCCGGGCGACAGTCAGGCCTTCTTCGACGTTTTCGAAGTTGGTCTTACCGGCAAACTCCGTGATGATTGGGCGGGTCAGTGGATCCCAATTGGCGAGAATTGCTCCGGCCTTGATGGTCTGATCAGCCTTCACTGTCAACACGGCACCATAAGGCACCTTATGGCGCTCTCGCTCACGTCCATGCTCGTCATGGATCACGATCTCGCCAGAACGGGAGATCACTACGAGCTCTTTTTTGCCATTGGTCACGTAGCGCATGGTCGAGTTGAAACCGATGTTGCCATTGGACTTGGCATCGACGCTGGAGGCGATCGCCGCGCGCGATGCCGCACCACCAATGTGGAAAGTACGCATGGTCAGCTGGGTGCCCGGCTCGCCAATGGACTGTGCTGCAATAACACCCACAGCTTCGCCCCCATTGACCAAGCCGCCACGGCCCAGATCTCGTCCATAACACTTGGCACAGATGCCAAATCGCGTTTCGCAGGTGAGCGCTGTGCGGACCTTGACTTCGTCAACGCCAGCCGCTTCCAGTTCCTCGATCAGATCCTCGTCCAGCATCGTGCCCGCCACCGTCATGACCGCGCGGTTCTCGGGGTGCAAGATGTCATCAGCCGCCGTTCGGCCCAAGATCCGGTCACGCAAGGATTCAATAACCTCGCCACCTTCAACAATGGCGCGCATCAGCGAGCCGTCGTGGGTGCCACAGTCCAACTCGGTCACTACAAGATCCTGGGTCACATCGACCAGACGCCGGGTCAGGTAACCAGAGTTGGCGGTCTTCAGTGCCGTATCAGCCAAGCCCTTTCGCGCGCCGTGGGTAGAGATGAAGTACTCCAACACATTCAGGCCTTCGCGGAAATTGGCGGTGATTGGCGTCTCGATGATCGAGCCATCGGGCTTGGCCATCAGACCCCGCATGCCAGCCACCTGACGAATTTGTGCCGCAGAACCCCGGGCACCGGAGTCAGCCATCATGTAGATGGAGTTGAATGATTCCTGTGGCACCAAATTACCGTGGCGGTCCGTCACCATCTCTTTAGACAGCTTGGCCATCATCACCTTGGACACTTCGTCGCCCGATTTGCCCCAGATGTCAACGACCTTGTTGTAACGCTCACCAGCCGTGACCAGACCCGACACGTACTGTTGCTCAATCTCTTTCACCTCTTTTTGGGCGCGAAGGATGATCTCTGGCTTTTCTGGCGGCACAAGCATGTCGTCAATACAGATGGAAATACCCGCCTTAGTGGCCAGCCGGAAGCCGGCTTGCAGCAACTTGTCGGCAAACACCACTGTCTCTTTCAGACCGCACTTGCGGAAGGAGACATTGATGAGCTTGGAGATTTCCTTCTTTTTCAGCGCCTTGTTGATATTGGCGAAAGGCAGGCCCTTGGGCAAAATTTCTGACAACAAGGCGCGGCCAGCCGTGGTTTCCCAGAGCTTGGTGGAGCCCTCGAACTCACCGGTGTCCTTGTTCTTGCTGTACTCCGTCAGACGAACGTTGATGCGGGAGTTGAGCCCCACCTCACCGGCATCGAAAGCGCGTTGCACTTCACCGGTATCAGAAAAAATCAGGCCCTCTCCCTTGCCATTGATCCGGTCGCGGGTGGTGTAGTAAAGGCCCAGCACCACATCCTGCGAGGGAACGATGGAAGGTTCACCGTTGGACGGGAACAGCACGTTGTTGGAAGCCAGCATCAAGGTGCGGCATTCCATCTGTGCCTCAACCGACAGCGGCACGTGAACGGCCATCTGGTCACCGTCAAAGTCGGCATTGAAGGCTGCACAAACCAAGGGGTGCAACTGAATCGCTTTGCCCTCGATCAAGATCGGCTCGAACGCTTGAATGCCCAAGCGGTGCAGTGTAGGTGCCCGGTTCAGCATGACCGGATGCTCCTTGATCACTTCTTCCAGAATATCCCACACCACAGGGGTGCCGGATTCAACTTCTTTCTTGGCTGCCTTGATGGTGGTGGCAATCCCCATCGCCTCAAGCCGAGCAAAGATGAAGGGTTTGAAAAGTTCCAAGGCCATCAGCTTGGGCAAACCGCACTGGTGCAGTTTGAGCGTGGGACCCACCACAATCACCGAGCGACCCGAGTAGTCGACGCGTTTACCCAGCAAATTCTGGCGGAAACGACCACTCTTGCCTTTGATCATGTCAGCCAGCGACTTGAGCGCCCGCTTGTTGGCTCCGGTCATAGCCTTGCCACGGCGTCCGTTGTCCAACAGGGAGTCAACGGCTTCTTGCAGCATCCGCTTTTCGTTGCGGGCGATGATCTCAGGCGCCTTCAACTCGAGCAAGCGGCGAAGCCGGCTGTTACGGTTGATCACGCGGCGATACAGGTCGTTCAGATCGGAGGTTGCAAAGCGGCCACCATCCAAGGGCACCAGCGGACGCAGGTCTGGCGGCAGTACCGGCAGCACGTCCAACACCATCCACTCGGGCTTGATGCCCGATTTCTTGAACGCTTCAAGCAGCTTCAGGCGCTTGGTGTTTTTCTTGATCTTGAGCTCAGAGCCACTCGGGTCATTGCGCAGTTTCTCGATCGACCCGTCAATATCGATGCCCTGCAACAGGTCCTTGATTCCCTCAGCACCCATCTTGGCCTGGAACTCGTCGCCGTGTTCCTTAAATTTGGCGTCGAAATCGTCCTCCGACATGATGCTGTATTTTTTCAGCGGTGTCATGCCAGGATCGGTCACCACGTAGGCTTCGAAGTACAGCACCCGCTCGATGTCTCGCAGGGTCATGTCCAACACCAGGCCAAGACGGCTGGGCAGGGATTTCAGGAACCAGATGTGGGCGCAGGGTGCCGCCAGGTCAATGTGGCCCATGCGCTCGCGCCGCACCTTGGTCTGAGTGACTTCGACGCCGCATTTTTCGCAAATGACACCGCGGTGCTTGAGGCGCTTGTACTTGCCGCAGAGGCACTCGTAGTCCTTGATGGGGCCAAAGATCTTGGCGCAAAACAGACCGTCGCGCTCGGGCTTGAAGGTGCGGTAGTTGATGGTCTCCGGCTTCTTAACTTCCCCAAACGACCAGGAACGGATCTTCTCGGGAGAAGCCATGCCGATCTTGATGGCATCGAAATGCTCGTCGGGGGTGAACTGCTTGAACAGGTCGAGTAATGATTTCATGACGCTATTTCCTTGTTAATCAGTTGAGTCCAGAGCTCAGGACCGTTCCAGCTC
>CAXNFT010000076.1:0-10330 GCA_964201255.1 Rhodoferax sp. | reverse complement strand
CGCCACCCATGCCGCCCGGATGGAAGAATTGCTTCGTGGCGCGTCGATGGCCAAATGCTTTGGGCTGGAGGTGCAGACCCTGACCGCCGGTGAAATCGGTGAACTCTGGCCGGGTGTCCACACAGGCGACCTGGTCGGCGGTGTGTTTTTGCCCAAAGACGGCCGCACCAACCCGATTGACACCACCCAAGCCCTGGCCAAAGGAGCCAAGAGCCGAGGCGCCCGTATTTTTGAGAACACCAAGGTCGAGGAGATTTTGGTAGAAAACGGCCGCGCCGTTGGCGTGCGCACGGCCCAAGGCGTGATGCGCGCTGACACGGTGATCAACTGCGCCGGCATGTGGGCCCATGAACTTGGCGCCAAAGCCGGCACCACCGTGCCCTTGCATGCGGCCGAGCATTTTTATATCGTGACCGAGCCCATGGAGGGCTTGTCGTCCAACCTGCCAGTGCTGCGCGACCCCGATGGCTGCGCGTATTTCAAAGAAGACGCGGGCAAGCTGCTGGTGGGCTGGTTTGAGCCCGTAGCCAAGCCCTGGGGCATGAAAGGCATCCCCGAGAGCTTTAGTTTTGACCAACTGCCCGATGACCTGGAGCACATTGAACCCCTGCTGACGGCCGCCATGCACCGGACACCGGCCCTGGCCAAGACCGGCATCAACCTGTTTTTCAACGGTCCTGAAAGTTTCACGCCTGACGACCGCTACCTGCTGGGCGAGACGCCTGAGGTGCGCAACCTGTTTGTGGCAGCTGGATTTAACTCCATCGGCATCCAGTCTGCCGGTGGCGCCGGCAAGGTGCTGGCCGACTGGGTCATCGACGGTCACCCGCCCATGGACCTGTGGGACGTGGACATTCGTCGCTGCATGCCGTTTCAACGCAACCGGCGCTACCTGAGAGACCGCACGGTGGAGACCCTGGGCCTGCTGTACGCCATGCACTGGCCGTTCCGGCAGCCCGAGACGGCCCGCGGCGTGCGGCGCTCCATCCTGCATGACCGGCTGCTGGCGCATGGCGCCTGCTTCGGCGAGGTGGCGGGCTGGGAACGGGCAAACTGGTTTGCACCCAAAGGCGTCAAGGCCGAGTACGCCTACAGTTACGGCCGGCAAAACTGGTTTGACTACTCGGCCCAGGAACACATGGCCGTGCGTGAGGCGGTTGGGCTATTTGACCAATCCTCATTCGCCAAATTTTTAGTGCAAGGGCCCGACGCCGAGCGTGTACTCAACCAGATCTGCGCCAATAACATGGCCGTGCCGGTGGGCAAGATTGTCTACACCCAGTGGCTGAATGTGCGAGGCGGTATCGAGGCCGACTTGACCGTGACGCGCGAAGCACCTGACCGATTTATGGTGGTGACGGCTGCCGCCACCCAGGTGCGTGACTTCACCTGGCTGCAACGCCAGATTCCGCAGGACGCGCGGGCCACGGCGACAGATGTCAGCGCTGGCATGGCCGTACTGAGCCTGATGGGGCCGCGCTCTCGTGAATTGCTCGCAACGCTGACCGATGCAGACCTGTCCAACGCCGCCTTTCCCTTTGGCACATCGCAAACCATCGACCTGGCCTATGCCCGGGTGCGAGCCAGCCGCATCACCTATGTCGGTGAACTGGGCTGGGAGATCTATATCCCGACCGAGTGCGCACCAGCGGTGTTCGATGCCTTGATGGCAGCGGGTGAACCCTTTGGCCTGCGGTTGGCCGGTTACCACGCCCTGAACTCGCTGCGCATGGAAAAAGCCTATCGTCACTGGGGACACGACATCAGCGACGAAGACACGCCGGTTCAATCGGGCCTGGGCTTTGCTGTGGCCTGGGACAAGCCGGGCGGTTTCATCGGCCGGGATGCGCTGCTGAGCCAACGCCAGCAGGGCGTGAACCGGCGACTGGTGCAGTTTGCGCTGAGCGAACCAGCCCATTTGCTGTACCACAACGAGCCGATCTGGCGCAACGGGGTGATCGTTGGCCGCATTTCATCTGGCATGTTCGGCCATGCCCTCGGGCAATCGCTGGGCATGGGCTACGTCGAAAATTCGGCTGGGCTGGCCGACAAAGACTTTGTCATGGCGGGCCGCTACGAGATCGAAGTGGCTGGCGTCAAGGTTGCCGCTACAGCGTCTCTGGCGCCTTTCTACGACCCGAGCAGCGCTCGCATCAAGGGGGCTGCCCCTACCGCCACGACCATCGCCCCAGCCTCGGGCCAGTGACATGGCCATTCAAGCGCTGAGCCTGCCACTGCCCGACGTGTCGGCGCGGGTCGAGGCTAGCCCGCAGCAGCTTGACCCAGAGGCCGCCATCGGCGAGCAGTTGCGTGAACTGCGCCAGATCAAGGCCATGACGCTCAAGGAAGTTGCGCAATTGGCCGGCATCTCTGTGGGCTACCTGAGCCAGCTTGAACGCAACCAGTCACGCCTGCCAATTGGCGTTTTGAAAAAAATCAGCGACGCCCTTGGCGTGCACATGAACTGGTTTTTCCAGGATGGGCCACAAGGCGCTGCCCATGAGCGCGACATTGTGGTCCGGGCCCAGCACCGCAGGCGCCTGTCGTTCACGGGGCTGGGGATCACCGAGGAACTGCTCTCACCCAACCTGAGCGGCCCGCTGGAACTGCTGATCAGCACGATCGAGCCTGGCGCCGACAGCGAAAACTACAGCCACGACGGTGCCGAAGCTGGGGTTGTGCTGGCGGGCACCCTGGACCTGTGGGTCTCAGACCGTCACTTCCGGCTGCAGGAGGGTGACAGTTTCTCATTCAAGAGTGCCGAGGTTCATCGTTGTGCCAACCCGGCTGATATTCCCACCCGCGTGCTGTGGGTCATCACCCCGCCGCACTACTGAACGCGTCGGTATGACCCTGCTCAGTCACTGACCCCAACTGTGCCGACGCCCAAGTACCACGCCATTGCATCCGACCTGTCGCAGACCATTTTGACGGGTCAGTTGGCCGCACTGAGGCTGCCTGAACCAGCGGCTCAGGCAGCAGCATTGGGCCGCCCGATCGCCTCCGCAGTGATCACGGCTTCCAGCAGTCCGGTATCACTGGTGGCGTTGGGCAGCATGGTCTTTTGCACGGTGAGCTTCACCTCTGGCGCCTGCGCGCCCATGGCCAGCACCGCGGTTCGAGCCGCCTCGCGCGCCATCTTGGTAGCTTGGCCCAAAGCTTCGGCCGGGTCGCGATACTGCTGGGTGCCCACCGTGGAATGCACCACAAACACCCCGCTGCCGTCGCCGGCGACGCGCACCGCCACGGTCTGGGCCACCACGCCAGTGGCAGCGCCGACGGCATTGGCCACATCGCAGTAATCGGGAAACACCATATCGCAGCCCAAGCGCCGCGCCACCTCAGGGTAATACACCTTGACCGGTCCACCCACGGCCACCACGGGCACACTGGGTTTCAGGCTGACCGTTGCCAAGCCCAGTAGAGTATGGCCTCGGCAGACGGCATCGAGCAGTTGGTCATCGGCCAGCTTGACGCCCAAAGCGGTGTCCAAAATGGCACGCCCGGTCAGACGCACGGTTTCGTTCCAGACATCTCGCGCAAATTGCTCGGTGCGCTCGGGCGTCGGGAACTTCATTTCGCGCAAGCGGGCCCCAAGCTGGCCCGCCAGCTTGGCCGCCTCGCTGGACCAGTTGGCTTGCAAACCCAGCACATGCGCAGCATCCGACGGTGTGAAACCGCTGAGCTGGATCAATCCTTTACGCCTGAGCGAGCTGATCGCACGCTGCGCAGACAGTGAAGATGCCACCTTGCGCAAAGCTTGCGGGCGTTCGCCAATCTGCTCCAGAACCTCCCGCTCGCGTGCGGTCAACTCACCGGTAGATGAATCAGCACGGGCGCCAAAAGGCAACAACACAAACCGCCCTTGCATGGAACTGCCACCATCGACATCGGCCAGGTCAGACTCCAGCATGGTCAGCACCTCGGGGTAGCGCTGGCCTACCAAGGCCACCGGCACGATCCGCTGTGTGCTGATGCTGAGCCTGCCCTGCGGCCCGAGCAGCACTTCGCTGTCGCCGCCCAAGCCAATGGTGCGAACATCAATCGCCCGCACCATGGTGCGCCAACCTCCAACCTCGGCACCATCCAATGCGACGCGTGGTCGCCCATTGAGCAGCACACCCAGGTCCGTGGTGGTACCCCCCATGTCTGACATGATGAAGCTGTCCAAACCCGACAGCCATTGAGCGCCGACCAGACTGGCGGCGGGCCCCGACAACACAGTTTCGATCGGTCGGGTTACCACCGATTCGGCCAGCGCCAGGGTACCGTCACCTTTAACGATCATCAACGGGCAACGAATTTGCAGCTGCGCCATAGCTCTTTGCACGGCCTCGATCAAATTGCTCACCCGGGAGATCAACCGGGCATTGAGGGCCGCCGTCAGCGCCCGGCGCGGCGCATCGAGTGAGGACGACAGTTCGGTCGATAAGGTCACCGGCTTGCCCGTGCGCGCCACTATCAGCTCACGTGCTGCATGCTCATGCGCCGCATTGCGCACGGCAAAGGCCCCCGCCACGGCGAAGGCATCTACTTTGTCAGACATTCGTGCCAGCGCGGCCTCCAGTGCCTCCAGATCCAGCGGCACGCGGGCGTCGCCGTTGTGATCGTGCCCACCAGCCACCGACTCAATCGGCATGCCAGGGAAGGCTTGGGCGATACCGGTGCGGGCAACCATGGCTGCGTCAAAACCGATCAACACCACGCCGACGGCACTGCCATGCCCCTCCACCACCGCATTGGTGGCCAGCGTGGTGGACACCGACACCAGCGAGATATCTTCCGGCTGCAGGCCTTGTGGCAACAATCCGACAGCGCGGGTGATCGCCTCAGCAACGCCAATAGCCAGGTCGCCCTTGGTTGTGATGGCCTTGGCAGACGCAATGACACGGTGACTGGCAGCTTCAATAATGGCCGCGTCTGTGTAGGTGCCGCCGGTGTCCACCCCCACCAGGTAGGACGACGACGGGGATGGGGCACTTGGGAGATCGGTCATGGTGGGTTATTCGGGGATGAGATGGGGCCAATCATCGCATCCTGTCACGTCTTGATTCAGACCTGTGATTCACTTATGCTCAGTCTGGTGAGACAAACAAAAACAAAGGCACCGGCACCATGAAGACAGTCAAATCGTTTCCGCGCAAGGTCCGCGAGATCCCCCACATCTTGATTTCCTTGCCCGACGGTACCCAACTCGCAGCAAGGCTGTGGCTGCCAAAAGATGCCTACAAAAACCCGGTCCCGGCAGTGCTGGAATACCTGCCCTATCGCAAGCGCGACGGCACCATCGTGCGCGATGCCTTGACCCACCCCTACCTGGCAGGTCATGGCTATGCCTGCTTGCGGGTGGACATGCGCGGTAACGGCGACTCAGACGGCATCATGCTGGACGAGTACGCGGAACAGGAATTAGCCGACGCCGAGGCCGTGATCGCCTGGCTGGTGCAGCAACCCTGGTGTACGGGCAAGGTCGGCATGATGGGCATCTCTTGGGGTGGCTTTAATGGCCTGCAGGTTGCGGCGCGCCGACCACCTGGCCTCAAGGCCATCATCACCCTGTGCTCCACCGACGACCGCTACAGTGACGACATCCACTACAAAGGCGGGTGCTTGCTCAATGAGAACCTGGGCTGGTCGGCCACCATGTTCGCCTACTCCTCGCGCCCGCCAGACCCAGCGCTGGTCGGCGACCGCTGGCGCGACATGTGGCTGGCTCGACTGCAGGCAGAGCCCTTGCTGGCCATCCCCTGGCTGGAACACCCGCACCGTGATGCCTACTGGAAGCATGGCTCGGTGTGCGAAGACATTGGCGCCATTGATGCCGCCGTGCTGGCCATTGGCGGCTGGAACGACGCCTATACCAATGCCGTACCGCGCCTGGTCAGCACAGTGCAGGCGCCCGTCAAAGGCATCATTGGCCCTTGGGCGCACACGTACCCACATTTCGCTGTGCCTGAGCCACGCATCGGCTTTTTGCAAGAAGCGCTGCGCTGGTGGGACCGTTGGCTTAAAGACCAGCCGACCGGGGTCGAGCAAGACCCAGCCTTTCGCACCTACATCATGGACCTGGGCCGGCCCGGCGCCTCTGTGGCACATATCCCCGGGCGCTGGGTCAGTGACCAGATGTGGCCGGCAGACCGCCATGAACGGCAGCGCTGGCACCTGAACCCGGACGGCCTGGGCCGCGAAGCCGGTACCAAAATCAAACGCACCATCAGTTCGCCGCAACACACTGGCGCTGACAGCGGTGAATACTGCATCATCTGGATGGGCCCTGAGTTCCCGGGGGACCAGCGGCAAGACGATGCTGGCTCGCTGACTTTTGATTCGGCGCCATTGACAGGGGATATGGACTTGGTCGGGGCGCCCGTCTTGAACCTGCGGGTCAGTGCCAACCGGCCAGTGGCAGTGGCAGCCGTGAGACTGAACGCGGTATGGCCAGATGGCGCGGTGTCCCGACTGACCTACGCCGTGGCCAATCTGTGCCATCGCGACAGTCACGAACACCCTGAAGCCCTGGAGCCAGGCAAAAACTACACGCTGCAAATCCAACTCGATGACGTAGCCTGCCGCATCCCCAAGGGCCACCGCCTGAGGGTCTCGATTTCAACCAGCTACTGGCCTTTGATCTGGCCGGCCCCCGAACCAGTAACGCTGACCGTACAGACCGGGGCGAGCTACATGGATGTGCCGATCAGAAAACCCGATCGCAATGAAGTAGCGCCCGTTTTTGCCCCGGCAGAGGCCGCTCCAGCGGTCAAACTGACGGTGCTGAACAAGCCCTGGAACAAGCGGGAATTGCTGGTGGACCAGCGTACCGGCGAGCGCCGAATGAGCATCGTTGATGACTTTGGCCGCAGCGTGATTGACGAGCACGGGCTGTGCACCTGGGGCTGTGGCAGTGAGACGTACAGCATACTGCCCGCCGATCCTTTATCCGCCCGGCAAGAGTGCCATTGGTCGACCGAGACCTCGCGTGGCGAGTGGAAAGTGCGGACCGAGACCTACTCGACCATGACCGCCACGGCCACCCATTGGCATGTCACGGGTCGGCTTGAAGCATACGAAGGCGACACCAAAGTTCTGGTGCGCGAATGGGACAAAAAAATCAAGCGTAACTTGCTTTAGCTCAGGCGCCGCCCGATCGCCGTCCACGCCCACGGGCGAGGTTTGCGCCCGGCGCCGCGCCACCCAAGCGACTTTGCTCACCGCCCCATTGGGCTCGCGCACCCGTTGAAACATCACCCAACTGGCTAACAATGGCTTCTAGCGCTGGGCTGCTGCCACGCGTATGGCTGTCAAGCGCATCACGCATGGCACGCAGATGCTTGGCAGTGGTGCCACAGCAGCCACCGATGATGCGAGCACCTGCATCGAGCGCCATTTTGGCGTACACGGCCATCAACTCGGGCGTGCCGTTGTAGCAGATGGCACCGTCCACATACTGAGGAATGCCGCAGTTGCCTTTGGCAACCAACACCACCTCAGGTCCCATGGCCTCGGCGAGGTTGTGTATGCAGGCCACCAACTCAGACGCGCCCGTCCCGCAATTGGTGCCGCAGGCGGCCAGGCGAGGCGTCAGGGCTTTCTCCAACCCAGCAAAGTCGCTGGGCGAAATACCCATCATGGTGCGACCATTCGTGTCAAAACTCAGTGTGCACACAATGGGCAGGCCCACGGTGGCCGCCCCAGCCACGGCCGCCTCGACCTCCTCCTTGGAGGACATGGTTTCCAGCCACAAGACGTCCGCCCCACCTTCGGCCAGGCTTCTAGCTTGTTCGGCGAACGCCTCTTTCGCCAACTCGAAGCTCAATGGCCCGATGGGCTCCATGATTTCGCCGGTAGGCCCCATGCTGCCGGCCACTGCCACCACGCGACCACTGGCATCAGCGACCTGCCTTGCCAAACGTGCAGCCGCTAGATTGATCTCTGCCACCCGGGCTTGAGCGTTGTGCAGCTTCAGGCGATAGGTGGTGCCGCCAAAGCTGTTGGTAAGAATAATGTCAGCACCGGCCTCAACAAAGCCCTGGTGCAACGCCATGATGCGGTCAGGGTGATCTATGTTCCAGAGTTCAGGAGCATCGCCGGACATCAGGCCCACGTCGAACAGGTTACTGCCCGTGGCGCCATCTGCCAGCAGCCAGGGACGGGAGACCAGCAAGCTGGAAAACCGGTTATTGGAGGGTTCGGTCATGTGCGCAGTCGTCATGTGGATTCGGTAGGAGACAGGGCCGATAGCCCCGCGAGCCGACTTTACCCGATCTCATGCGGCTGGACCACGAGCCAGTTGTCGTGGGCGGTCACGCTCAGGCCGTGCGCCAATTGCTCTGCGGCATGGTCGTCACGCAATGTCGCCATGGTTTCAAGATGGCGGTCTGTTCGTGACACGAAAAGCCGCAATGCGCCCTGTTCCACATGGGCGCTGCGGAACAACATCGGCCCGTCGCTGGCCGGTGTATCTCCCGCCACCAGAATGGGTCGCTTCCAACGGTGCACATAGGTGTGAATGGCGGCCTGCTTGCCCTCGTACCAGGGCAAGGGAGCCCACAGGGTAGGTGTCAATTCATGATCGAGCAAATCGGCGGGCCGATAGCAGCCGTCCTTGATCAGCTTCCGGGCCGTTGTCAATTGGCCGGTCTGCTTATCCCTAAGCAGCAGGGACACCCCGATGACATTTTCGGGTTTGACTCGGTAGCCATAGCGCGGATCCGCCAGCACCATGCGCACCAATTCTTCACTGGCAGCGCTGACAACGAAAACCTCAATGCCATGCTGCATCAAAGCCTGGTACAAGGCTTGCTGCCCGGGCAACACGCGCGGCCGCTCCACCAGGGCGTCTTGAAGCGCACCATTAACCCATGACTGGACCGGAATGGGCTGTGTGCCAGACAGCAGTTCGTCAAGCTCAATTTTCAGTTCACGTAAGGTGAAACCTGAAAAAATCTGGGAAGCCCAGGGGTAGGAGATCTGATCGTCCAGCTCGCACAGGCGCTGGTAGTAAGCATGTAATTTCTCACGACGACCTGGCAGGTCTTGAAAAGGGATCAAGGCCAGAGACGGCCGCATGGTGTCACGCGTCAAGGCACCCTTGTTTTCCATGAAGGGCAGCAAGGCGCCCAGCAGGTCATGTTGGTAGCTGGTGTTGTCAGCGTCAAAGATGGCAAAAGCACCCTGGTGCGCGTGCCTCTCGATCAATGCCACCAAACGGGATCGCGCCGCCAGCGGCCAAGGGGCGAGGAGTTGCTCGATCGCTTGGCGCCCAGCAGGATCCGAGTGAATGGCGGTCATGACAGAGCCTTTCAGCGTTGGGCATCCATGTAATTCGGATGCTCGAACACGGGCACGACCGCCGCCGGCATCGGTTCGCGGCCACGGATCGCATCGGACAGTTTCTCAGCCATCATGATGGTGGGAGCGTTGAGATTGCCGCTGACGACACGCGGCATCAGGGACGCGTCTACGACGCGCAAGCGCTCAACGCCATGGACACGCCCTTGACCATCAGTAACCGCCATGTCGTCAGTACCCATCCGGCAGGTTCCTGAAGGGTGGTAGGCGGTCTCGGCATTGGCCCGGATGTGCGCATCGATCTCGTCGTCGCTTTGCACCCGGATGCCGGGCGACAACTCGGCGCCGCGGTAAGCGTCAAAGGCCGTTTGCTGAAAAATTTCACGCGTTAGCCGCACGGCAGCCCTCATTTCCTTGCGATCCTGCTCGGTGCTCATGTAATTGAAAAAAATGCTGGGCGCAGTGGTTGCCTTGGCGTCGCGCAAGCGAACATGGCCCCTGCTGGTCGGCCGCATCGGGCCGACATGGGCCTGAAAACCGTGACAAGTGGCCGGCGACTTGCCGTCATAACGCACCGCCATCGGCAAAAAATGGTACTGCAGGTCGGGGTGCCGCACACCGGCTTCGCTGCGAATGAAACCACCCGACTCAAAATGGTTGGTGGCACCAAGACCAGAGCTGAACAATAACCACTCCAAGCCAATCTTGAGTTTGTTGAGCGGGTTGAGCGCAGAAAACAAGGTAATCGGCTGGGTGCACTCGAACTGCACATAGGTCTCCAGATGATCCTGCAGGTTCTCACCCACCCCGGCTAAAGGCGACGTCAGGGCAATGCCCAGCGGTTGCAGTTCCTTGGGCTGGCCGATCCCTGACAATTTGAGCAACTGCGGCGAATTGATGGCACCTCCGGCCAATATCACTTCTTTGGCGGCCCGCAGTTGCTGCACTTGACCTTTGTAAATCACTTCAACGCCAACCGCCCGCCGCGATTCCGCACCCTCGAACACCACCCGGGTCACCAGGCTACGCATTTGCACTGTCA
>CAXNFT010000075.1:0-10336 GCA_964201255.1 Rhodoferax sp. | reverse complement strand
AACTTCAATTTCTTCTATATCTTCGGTGCGCTGGCGGTGCTAGTGTTGGTGATCCAGATCGTGACCGGGATTTTCCTGGTCATGCATTACAAGCCTGATGCGGCGCTGGCCTTTGGCTCGGTCGAGTACATCATGCGCGATGTGCCCTGGGGCTGGCTGATCCGTTACATGCACTCCACCGGGGCGTCGGCCTTCTTTTTGGTGGTCTATATGCACATGTTCCGGGGCCTAATCTATGGCAGCTACCGCAAGCCGCGCGAACTGATCTGGTTGTTTGGTTGCGGTATTTTCCTGGTGCTGATGGCTGAAGCCTTCATGGGATATTTGCTGCCATGGGGTCAGATGAGCTACTGGGGCGCCCAGGTGATCGTCAACCTGTTTTCGGCCATTCCTTTCATCGGCCCTGATCTGGCCTTGCTGATTCGTGGTGATTTCGTGGTGGGTGACGCCACCCTGAACAGATTCTTCAGCTTCCACGTGATCGCGATGCCCTTGGTGTTGCTGGGCTTGGTGGTGGCACACATCATCGCCCTGCACGAGGTAGGCTCCAACAACCCGGATGGCGTTGAGATTAAGGCCAAGCGCGATGCAACAGGTAAACCATTGGACGGCATCCCGTTCCATCCCTACTACACGGTGCACGACATCTTTGCGGTCAGCGTGTTCCTGATGGTGTTCACGGCGATCGTGTTCTTCGCCCCGGAAATGGGTGGTTATTTCTTGGAGTTCAACAACTTCATTCCGGCTGACCCGTTCAAGACGCCGCTACACATCGCGCCAGTCTGGTATTTCACGCCGTATTACTCTATGTTGCGGGCCGTCACGGACGAGATGATGTATGCCCTGATCGCTTGCGTGCTGGCAGGGGCTTTTCTGACCGTGACCCGCGTTCGCATGCCGACCCTGTTCAAGGGTGTGATTGTTGGCGGTGCTGCGGTGATCGTCGCCATGATGCTGTCGATCGACGCCAAGTTTTGGGGCGTGGTGGCCATGGGCGGCGGGGTGATGATCCTCTTCTTTTTGCCTTGGCTTGACAACAGCCCGGTGAAATCGATCCGTTACCGGCCAGATTGGCATAAATACCTGTATGCGGTATTTGTGCTGGATTTCCTGGTCCTGGGCTATCTGGGCATACTGCCGCCGTCTGACCTTGGAGGTCGGGTGGCTCAGATCGGTACGATGTTCTATTTCGGGTTCTTTCTCCTGATGCCTTGGTGGAGTCGTCTGGGAGAACCGAAGAAGGTGCCTGATCGGGTCACCTTCACGGCGCATTGAGCTGAGGAAAGAAAGAATGAGAACCATGAGTTTTGCAAAGAAGTTGGCCGCCGTGATCATGATGGCCGTGGGGTTGGTCGGTTTGGTTCAGGCTGCCGGTGGCGGCATGGCCTGGGACAAGGCCCCGAACAAGACCAATGACATGGCTGCGTTGCAAAACGGCGCCAAAATTTTTGTGAATTACTGTCTGAATTGTCACTCGGCAGCCTACATGCGCTACAACCGGCTGCAAGACATCGGCCTCACCGAAGAGCAGATCAAGGGCAACCTGCTGCTGACTAACGCCAAGATCGGTGACACCATGAAGGCCGCTATCGACCCTCAGCAGGCTAAGGCTTGGTTCGGCGGTAATCCGCCAGACCTCACCGTCATTGCACGTTCCCGTGCTGGCGCCAATGGCTCTGGCGCAGACTACCTATACACCTACTTGCGCACCTTCTACCGGGACGATGACAAGCCGACGGGCTGGAACAACCTCGCATATCCCAATGTCGGCATGCCTCATGTACTGTGGCAGTTGCAGGGTGACCGCCGTCCGGTGTTCGACACCCTCAAAGAGCACGGCCAAGACGTCCAGATCTTTAAGGGCTGGGAACAGGTCAGCCCTGGCACCATGACACCTTTGCAATTCGACCAATCCATCGGTGATCTGGTCAGTTACCTGCAGTGGATGGGCGAGCCAATTCAAAATACCCGCGTGCGTATCGGGGTCTGGGTTTTGCTGTTCCTTGGCGTCTTTACCGTCTTTGCCTGGCGCCTCAACGCGGCCTACTGGAAAGACGTCAAGTAGTACTGAGCAAGCGCTTCGTCCGCACCCTGCGGGGTCAGGTCGGGGCATTCTGGAGTGGGCCTGTTCGCGCAGCCCACTCTTTTTGATTTTTAGGAGCCTCCGCCATGATGGTGCTTTACTCGGGTACGACCTGTCCTTTTTCCCACCGCTGCCGTTTTGTGCTGTTTGAAAAAGGCATGGATTTTGAAATCCGCGACGTCGATCTCTACAACAAACCCGAAGATATCAATGTCATGAATCCTTATGGGCAGGTCCCCATCTTGGTCGAGCGGGACCTGATCCTCTATGAGTCAAACATCATCAATGAGTATATTGACGAGAGGTTTCCGCACCCACAACTGATGCCTGGCGACCCTGTTGACCGGGCGAGGGTGCGCTTGTTCCTTCTCAATTTTGAGAAGGAACTGTTTGTTCACGTCACAACACTCGAGTCGCGCACCTCCAAGAGCAACGAGAAACTGGTCGAGAAGGCTCGCGCTCATATTCGCGACCGGCTGACTCAATTGGCGCCAGTGTTCCTGAAAAACAAATACATGTTGGGTGATGGCTTCTCCATGCTCGATGTGGCCATCGCCCCGCTGTTGTGGCGCCTGGATTATTACGGCATTGAACTAAGCAAAAATGCAGCGCCGCTGCTCAAATACGCTGAGCGTATTTTTTCGCGGCCAGCCTACATTGAGGCGCTGACGCCATCTGAAAAGGTTATGCGTAAATAACACTGAGAGTTTGGTCATGATTGAAGCGCCTGACACCACCTCAACCCGTCCCTACCTGATCCGCGCCCTCTACGAGTGGTGTACCGACAACGGGTTCACGCCCTACGTGGCGGTGGCTGTCGACGACAGCGTGCAGGTACCCCGCGAGTACGTGAAAGACGGCGAGATTGTGCTGAACGTCAGCTTCGATGCCACCAGCTCACTCAAGCTGGGCAATGAATTCATCGAGTTCAAGGCTCGTTTTGCTGGTACGCCGCGTGAGATCATGGTGCCGGTGGGGCAGGTGCTGGCGATTTTCGCCCGCGAAAATGGCCAAGGCATGGCGTTTCCACGCACTTCGCCCAAGGCCATCAACTTGTTGGCTGCTGGCTCGGTTTCGTCTGCCTCGGCAGCAGCAGAAACCACAACTCGTGCTGTGGCGCCTGATGCAGAGCGGCGTATCGTTCCCTTGTCCAGCGTTGACGGCGATCGGCGCCAACACAGCCCTCAAGATGAACCAGAACCACCACGGACGCCGCCGACAGGTCCCCGCCCAGCCCTGAAGCGTGTTAAATAGTTCTTTTCGTTCATCAAGGGTGCCCTGACGCGCAGCTAAAATAGTAGCGTGCCGATTTAGCTCAGTTGGTAGAGCAACCGCCTTGTAAGCGGTAGGTCATCAGTTCGAATCCGATAATCGGCACCATTGCATCATTTAAGGGCCTCTAAGGACAACCACTTGGAGGCCTTTTTCATTGGTAAATCAGTCGCTTACCCTGGGACGCTGTCTAACGCGTACGTGCGGCCGGAGACATGTTTTGACCCAGTATCAAGCCACGGCTTTAGCCCATACGCTGAGTGCTGGCTTGGTCGAACAGGTGCGCTTTTGCCGCGTCTATGTGCACGCCCAACATGTCGCCGGGTGCAACCGAGGTGCGACCGTGCAGCGTGACAGTGAGCTCCATTTCGCCCACTTGCAGCAGCAACTCGGTTTCGGCGCCGGTTGGCTCTACCACTATGACGCGCGCGGGGATACCGGTGGTGGCGTCACCGATGCCGATATCCCCAGGTCGGATTCCATAGCACACTGCTTGACCTTCGGTACCGGAACCGAGGTTGGCGACCGGCCAGTGGTGCCCCTGCGCCTGGACCGTGGCCTTACCGTTATTCAGGCGCAGCACGCCTTCGAACACGTTCATCGCCGGAGAGCCAATGAACTGCGCCACGAATCGGTTTCGTGGGTGATCGAACAGTTCCAGGGGCGATCCGATCTGCTCGACGATCCCGTCGCGCATCACAACGATCCGGTCGGCCATCGTCATGGCTTCAATCTGGTCGTGCGTCACGTAGACCGTGGTGGTCTTGAGGCGCTGGTGCATCGCCTTGATCTCGGCACGCATGGCCACCCTCAGCTTTGCGTCCAAATTTGACAGCGGCTCGTCGAACAGGAACACTTTGGGGTTGCGAACGATTGCACGGCCCATCGCCACGCGTTGGCGCTGGCCGCCTGACAGCTCGCGCGGGAACCGGTCCAACAGGGAATCTAGGTTTAGTATGCGCGCGGCGCTTGCTACGCGCTCTGTTGTCGTGACAGCGTCTGCTTTGCGTAACCGCAGGCTGAACCCCATGTTGTCACGCACTGTCATGTGTGGGTACAGCGCATAGTTCTGGAACACCATGGCAATGTCGCGGTCCTTGGAGTCAAGCGCATTGATGACCCGCCCATCGATAGAAATCTGCCCTGCGTCGATCTCTTCCAGCCCAGCCAGCATGCGTAGCAGTGTTGACTTGCCACAGCCCGACGGCCCCACCAAGACGACGAATTCACCATCGGCAATGTCGAAACTGATGTCGTGGATGACCTTGACCTTACCGAAGCACTTTTCGATATTGTCGAATGAAACCGATGCCATACTTTGTTTCTCCTGTTTCAGCTCTTGACCGCCCCAGCCGTCAACCCCGCCACAAGATACTTCTGCAGTGCGATTACAAGCACGAGAACCGGGACCAGCTGCACCGTCGCGGCAGCGAAGATCACGCCCCACTGGACGCCTTCGACGGTACTGAGTAACTCCCCTATCATGACCGGCGCGGTCCGCGCGTCCCTTGTCGTGAACACAAGTGCGAAAAAGTATTCGTTCCACGCGAACACGACGACGAAGATGCAGACTGAAATCAGGCCGGGTACGCTGAGCGGCAGGATGATGCGCAGTAGGATGTGGCGCAGGCTTGCACCATCGACGGCGGCAGCCTCTTCCAGTTCGATGGGCAATTGCATGATGAAGGCACGCATGATCCAGGTGCCAAGGCTGACGTAGAACGCGGTATACAAAATTATCAACATAATGTGCGTATCGTTCATGCCCAGTGCGTTGACGACCGGGAACAAGGGCAGCGTGATGATGATTGGCGGCAACATGCGAACTGCCAGAAGGCCGAACGCTGATAGGTTCAGCGCTGGATTGCTAAATCTGGCGTAGACATAACCGGCACAGGTAGATACACAAATAACTGCCATCGTGGTGCCTATGGTCACATACAGACTGCTGAGCAGCCCTCGAAAAAATTCTTTGTGTTGAGACCAAAGTACGCGGTAATTGTCTAGCGTTGGCGTGAAGATCAGGCTGGGCGGCGTCTCGAAGATCTGGTGCGGCTGTTTAAAGGACGACAGTGCCACCATGAAGATTGGAAAGCTGCACCACATGACCGCGATCAAAATCAGCACCAGACGGACGCAGCGGCCGAGCGGAGTTGGCTTACGCATGACTCACCACACCCTTGAACATGCGCCGCAGGTAGGGCAGAGCGATCAGCAGCGAGACAACCAGCATCAGCCAACCGGTAGCGGACGCGGCGCCGAAGTCGTGGTATTTGACCATCTGGCGGTAGAGGTAGATGGCCAGCAGTTCGGACAGGCGCGCCGGCCCGCCCTCTGTTAGAAGCCAGACCTCGGCGAACATACGAATGGCAAAGATGTAGCGAAACAACACGGCAATGAGGATCGCAGGCATGAGAACCGGCAGCGTGATGAATCGAAACTTCTGCCACGGTGTCGCGCCGTCGATAGCCGCGGCCTCCAGTAATTCGCGGGGCACGGTCATTATGGCCGAGTAGAGGATCAGGAAAGTGAATGGCAGGTGGTGCCAAATAGCGATGCTGCTGGCCAGCAGCAAGGTGTGCGTGGGCTTAGTGCTCCAGTCCAGCTGCGGCAGCCCCAGCCGCGCCAGAACCTGTGTGATGAGGCCTACGTCGGGCTCCAGCATGTATCGCCACATCACGATGCCGCTGGTCTCCGTAATCGCGTAGGGTGCCAGGATAAGCGCGATGACGAGTGGCCGGCAGGGACACCAGCCGGCGATTAGCACGGCCAGGCCAAGCCCTAGCAGCAGTTCCCCATAAACCACCGCATTGACAACCACGACGGTGTTCCAAAACGCACGCCAGAAGATCGGGTCGTTCAGGATGTTTGTGTAGTTGGCCAGCCCCACGAAACGCGGTTCCTGACCATAAGTCGACTGCGCCAAGCTCAACCAGCCCACGTATAAAGCCGGAACGGCAAGCACCGCTGCGAGTAATAGCAACGCCGGTGAGACCATGAAATAGTGAGCCCACCGCACAGTGCGAGGATTGGCCTGCCTGCGGCCGCGGTTGGCGGGCAGGCCGAACCACCTTCTGACCGCCGCGAAACCTTCACTTGCCGGAATTGGACTCAGACATTGCTCCGGTTGATAGGCGGGACTGCTCCGCGAGTATCCTGATTACTTCGCGGGCATCAGCGGGACAACACGTTTTTTCAGGTCCATCATTGCGGCCTGCGGTTCCTTGGCACCCAGCATGGCTTGGCTGAATTCCTCGATGAATATGTCCATTGCCTTGCCATTGTTTGGAAAACCCGGCACCACCAGTCGAGCGCCGGCCAACGCCAATTTTTCTTCTGCTGCGTAAGGAATCAGCGCCTTGACCTTCGCATCGTCGTAGGCCGAGGGGCGTACTGGGCCATTACCGTTCAACGCCTCGGCGATCACGCTTTCACGAAGCGAAAGGTGCTTGATGAGGCTCCACGACAGCTCTTTATTGCGGCTGTTGCGTGGTATGGCCATGGCCCATACGGAGGTCTTAGCGGGTGTCGGCTTGCCGTCGGAGGCCAAGGGCAGCGGCCCAACTGCAATCCGCCCAGGGAACTTACTTGTCTTGGGGTCGTTGAAGGCGACAAAACGGCCAAAAGGCTGATTGCAAATGGCCGCGCGTCCCTGCTGCATAAAAGTGGTCACATCTTCCGTTTTCATCGTCAGCACATTCTTTGGCAAAATTTCGCGCTTGTACAGGTCGCAGATTGCAGCGACGGCGCGCACGGCGGCGGGCTGGTCGATCACGACTTCATAAGACGGGGTGATGAATTCACCTCCAAATGCGCGTATCCAGTCGATCGGTGAAGAGGGATCATCGAAGTTGAGGACCAGCCCGTATACACGCGTGCCGTCCGCACGGGTGTAGGTCAGTTGCTCAGCAGCCTTGAGCGTCTGCTCGATGGTCTTGGGCGGTTGTACCCCGCGCTCTGCCAGGAAAGTGGTGTTGTAGTGCAGGCCGTGCGTGGCGTGGCGGAAAGGAATAGCCGTGAGTTTCCCACCCAGGGTATGGGCACCGATCATGCCAGCAGGGATCTCGTTGAGGCCGGGAATCGGGTCCCTGGCGTGCCAGGCGCCCAGATCTTCGAACATGCCAGCGAACTGCGGGCCGGTATAACGATCAAGCAGGAAGACGATGTTGGCGTTGCCCTGTCCCAGGCTTGCCTCCTTGAAAGCGCGCTCATTGGTTGCTTCCACCCCGGAGGTCAGCCATTCCACTTCGGCACCATTCTTCTCACGCCACGAAGCGGTCACGTCGCCGCCGGGTCCGGTGGTCGATACCGACTTGTGCACGGCGTGCGAAAAAATAGATAGGCGCTCAGCTGCAACGGCGCGGCGCGGCGCAAGCATCGTGAGGGCGACCGCCGCGGCGGCGCCGGGCAACAAGTTGGCAATTACGGCGCGACGGGTGGTCATGAAATATCTCCAGGGGTAATGCTTGATTTGGCCTGTGGTAGGTCGGTTAAAAGAAATTATGCCAAATTAAAAAACAACGTTGTAAATTATTTTATAACTTGGTCAGCAAGCAAAGCGCTCAGCCGCGCCAAGGTGTAATTTCCTGCTGCTCAAGCACTAAATCGCGCCCTGCTTGGATGTGTGCCCGCATTCGAGAGGAGGCAAGGACAGGGTCGCCCTCGCAGATGGCGTCACAGATCGCCACGTGTTCGTCGTGCACGCGCCGCATACGTTCCGAACGGCCTGTTCCACCGAATGCCGAGGTCTCTAGTTGATCAACGTTCAGCAGGTCCGGGATCAATTCCAGTGTCGCCACATAAAACTTGTTGTGAGTGGCCATGGCCACGGCCCGATGAAACCTGAAATTCCAGTCTGGCATCCAGTGGTACTGCTGGCTTGCCATCGCGTTTTCCGCATCCAGAAGCGCATTGCGCATGTCCGCGATGTCTGACACGCTGCGGCGCTCGGCAGCGATGCTCACGGTGGCCACTTCTACAGTGATGCGGAACTCGTACGAGCGCAGTAAGTCCGCGATGCTTTGTATCACCGGGAAAACAACGGCCGACGCTATGGTGCCCGCAACCACCACGGTGCCCGAGCCACGCTGGGATCGGACAACGCCCTCGTCGCGCAAGCGCGCCAGTGCTGCCCGGATCACGGGCCGGGAGACGCCGAAACGCTGCGCCAGATCACCTTCAGGCGGCAGCTTGCAGTCCCTAGGGAATTCGCCGCGTGCGATCAGCCGCGACAACTGCTTGTACAACACGTCGGCAAGCTTGCGACGACCGAGCTCGGTTGTGGGCGGCGGGCTGGTTACCATCGTCAGCGGGGATAAGCGTCGGGCCGCCAGTTCGGGTGTGTTAGGTGGGTTTTTCGCCAAGTGTCGTCAGGCGGTGCATGCGTCGCAGTCCTGCTCCAACAAACTGCTCACGGCGATGCATCGTGGCACGGTTGTCCCAAATAATCATGTCGCCAACCTGCCATTTCTGCGCCCAAGTGTTGCTTTCCCCTCCACACTTTGCCCACAAGCCATCCAACAGGCGCTCGCTGTCTTCCAGCGACAAGCCCGGAATGTAGGCGCCGAAGCGCCGGCCCAGGTACAAGGCTTTGCGGTTGGTATGCGGATGGGTGCGGACGATGGGATGCAGGGGCCCGGGCAATTCGCGCGGGTCGATGGTGGAGATGTCCTTGAAGCCAGGTCGCGGCGTACCTTGGGCAGTGTGACTCATCTGGTGCTTGACTCGCAATGTCGCGATGGCCTGCTTGGTGGACGAGTCGAGTTGCTCGTAGGCGTTGTACATGTTGCAAAAACGCGTGTCGCCGCCAGTTGGGGGAACCTGGCGTGCCAAAAGGAATGTGTAGCCCGACGGGGTCTCCATAAAGCCAAGGTCGGTATGCCAGTTGAGCTCGCCGTCGCCGTGTTCGCCAATCGGCACTCCGTCCTCCTTGACATTCGAAACCACCGTGATCAGCGGGGCATCGGGTATGTAATCCGGGCGTGATCGGCTGAAAGAGGGAGAGCCTTCGAGCTGACCGAATCGCGAAGCAAAACGCGTGAAGGCAAGGTCGTCAATATCAGCACCTCTGATCCGCACCACAAGGTGGCGATGCAGTGCCGCCAGCACGGTATCGGATGCGTCAGGACTATGAAGGTCAATCTCGGTGATGTCGGCGCCTAGGGCGCCACCGGTGGGGATGATCTTTGACATGGCAAGTGCTTTGTTTGGCGTCCTGGTTTTACAGACTCAAACCGGAGCGCATACATATTTTACAACTTTTTAGTTTTTATTAAAATAACTGTCAACTTTTGTAATAAATATTGACAGAAATAAATTAGTTGTCCAGTTTACATCAAGTAAGCTGTATGTTTGATAGAGTTTTGCACAGTGTCAAGACCCGTTAAAACCCGCCTTCTTAATTGGAGAACGGTTTTTTTATTTGCTGCCGTGGGCCGCAGCACGCGCGGTCTGTTGAGTTCTGGGATCCAATGTGGCTCCCTTTGTCCATTGACACCGCCAGTCCGTTATGAATAAAGCCTTCACCAAAGAATCCGACGACGCGGACGACGACGATCTGCAGTTGCCTGCGCTGCCTGCCAGTGGCAAAAACTACATCACACCGGCGGGGCATGCGCGCATTCGGGCTGAACTGCTTGACCTGATTGATAACGAGCGGCCCAAGGTGGTGGACATCGTGCATTGGGCGGCCAGCAATGGCGACCGCTCCGAGAACGGCGACTACATCTACGGCAAGAAACGCCTGCGCGAGATTGACCGGCGCATCCGTTTTCTGACCAAGCGGCTGGAGATCATGGAGATCACCGACCCGGCGCTGCACCACGGCAGCGAACAGGTGTTTTTTGGCGCCACCGTTGGCTATGCCGACGAGGCGGGCGTCGAACGCACGGTGACGATTATGGGCATTGACGAGGCCGACAGCACCCAGGGCGAGGTGAGTTGGGTGTCGCCGATCGCACGCACCCTGCTCAAAGCCCATGT
>CAXNFT010000074.1:0-10493 GCA_964201255.1 Rhodoferax sp. | reverse complement strand
GGTGGTATGTTGGTATCCCTGCGGGACGGACTTTACGCATTTGATTCGGTGAGTGGCCAAGCCAACCGATTGCTCGCGATTGAGGACGACGTAGCGGGGCACAGGCTGAACGACGGGCGCGCGGACAACCAAGGTCGATTCTGGATCGGCACCATGCACGACACGGTTCGAGGCCCTACCGGAAGCGTCTACCGGGTCGACCCTGACTTGTCGGTCCGCAAGGTCTTCGGTCACGTCGACATCCCAAACTCCACGGTCTTCAGCCCAGATGACAAGCTGATGTATTTTGCCGATAGCCCGGCCAAGAAGATATGGGTCTTTGATTTCGATCTGGAAGAAGGGCGTGTCTCCAACCGGCGAGAGTTTGTCGATTGCACAGCGGATGCAGGAGTGCCGGACGGCTCGGCCATCGATCAGGATGGATGCCTTTGGAACGCCAATTATGGTGGTTCGCGCATCGTGCGCTACACACCGGCAGGCAAGGTTGATCGGGTCATTCCATTGCCGGTGACGCAGCCTACCTGCTGCACATTCGGAGGACCTGGTTTGGACATTTTGTACATCACAACCGCATCGCAGAAACTGACGCCTGAACAACTGGCTTTACAACCCTTGGCGGGCGGCCTGTTCTCTGTACGTACAGATACCCGTGGCTTGCCCGTGCCATGTTTTGGTGGATGAGGCCAAGATCATGACGAAATTAAACTTGCCAGAGCCCGGATCATCCGAGGCGGTGGGACTGCTCGACCGTTGCCGCAAGATCGGCACGGCCACCTGGTCTGACGCGATGGACGAGTGGAACATCGACGGTGTCGTGTCGGGTTTGCCGATGCGCAGTGGGAGTGGGCGTTGCGCAGGCTTTGTGGCTACGGCGCATGGAGAGGTCCGTGCTTTGGGAGGATTTGAACTGCGCGAGTTCGGGCAGGACCGGATGGTCGCCTCCGCGGGCCCGACACAGGTGCTGGTCGTCACGATTGGTGGTGCTGAGGTTTCGGCGATGGGGGGGATCGTTGCCCTGTCTGCCTACAACAAGGGAATTGAAGGGGTCGTGATCGATGGCGCCTGTCGCGACATTGATGACATTCGGCGGGGCGGGCTGTGGGTCGCTAGTCGGCATGTGACACCACGAAGTGGCAAACGGCGGGTGCGGTTGGGCCTGTTTGGCGAGCCCGTGCTGTTGGACGGCCACGCTGTCCATGCGGGGGACCTATTGGTCGGTGATGCGACTGGCTTGGTGGTCGTTCCCCGCGCCTCTATTCGGGATGTACTTGCTCGTGCTGAGCGTGTGCATCACTCGGATGCGGGTCTAGAGCGCGCTGTGGCATCAGGCCTTGCCCTGAATGACGCGTCTGCGGCGCAGCACTGAGCGTCATGACCCTGAGCGGCGACATCGCGACTTGGCTCATTGATCAGCGATACCGGGCGCTACCGCCGGCGAATCTACTCCACACGGTACAGCATGTTGGCGATCAACTCGCCATTGCCATTGCCGCGCGTGAGACTAGCGCGTTGGCGAATCAGGTGCGAAGCTGCTTTCTGTTGCCGGGCCAACCAGTCAACAGCACGGCCACGGCATTCGTCCTCTCGGCCTACACCCATATTTTAGATTTCGATGATATTCATGACGTTGGGCGTGTCCATCCTGCTTGCGTGATCATGCCGGCGGCCTTGGCGGCCGCCTCGATGCAGCCCACCACATACGAAACCTTTTATCAGGCAGTCAGCACTGGCAGCGAGCTCTTGTGCCGACTCGGATTGGCTTGGAAACCCATGGGGACGGGGCCTGGTTCCGACTGGTTTCTCACGCAGCTCTTAGGCTATTTTGCGGCAGCTGCTACGGCCGGCATGGTGCTTGGGCTCGATCGAGATCAATTGCAATCTGCACTTGGTTTGGCTTATATGCAGGCAGCCGGTGGCAAGGAGGCAGGGTTCGGCACGGGAGGTAATGCGCGTTCCATTTATTCCTCATTTGCCGCGATGGGTGGCATGCAAGCAGCCTTGTTGGCGCGTTCGGGGCTAGTCGGCCCGCCGACATCACTCGATGGCCTTGCGGGGTTTTTCCCGCTTTACTTTGGACGCCACCTCAATGCGGAACAGCGCGATCTCGTCCTTGATAGATCTATACAGACTTGGCTCGACACGCAGATGAAGCCCTGGCCCAGTTGCCGACATTCCCACCCCTTTGTGCGGGGAGCCAGTGCCCTGCATGCGAAATGCCGGCCCTGGCTGACCATGCCCACGCGGGTCGTGGTTCGTGTGAATTTGTCGGCGGCCAAACTGTGCGTCCCGATCGAAGACCGGCGAAGACCCCAGACCCTGCAGGATGCCAAATACAGCATACCGTTCATGGTTGCGTTTTGCTTGGTCTATGGCGAACCATCGTTGGCTAACCTCAGTGACGCCACCCTGACAGATGCCGATGTTCTGACCATGGCCAGGCTGGTGGATATTGAACTGACTGGCGGCGATGAGCCAGGATTGCCACACGCCTGCATAGAGGTGCTGATGCGTGACGGTTCGTGCATTCGCTTTGACGAGCCCTATGTGGCGCCCGATCCAACAGCACTACTGGAGCACAAGTTCGCTTCCTGCTTGGCATTTGCGGGGCTGTCTGGTGACGATGTCGACGCGGCTCGTAGGGTATTGCGTGCCGATCAGAACACCGATTGCCGTGACCTGCTTGAACTGATGTCACTGCAGCCGCGAATGGCTGTCGCGCCCACGTGAGGCGGCTGGCGATTCTCAATGACCATGAGCGCCAAGCGCTTGCCTTGGCCGACTGGTCCGCTGTAGCTGCGCTGTGTGAGATTCGCGTATTTGATCGGCCCCTGACAGTGCCGGACGAAGCCGCTCGGGAGCTGCAGGGTGTGGAGATCATTTGTCTCGTTCGCGAGCGGACAGCGGTGCCAGTTGATCTCATCGCCCGACTGCCGGCCCTTCGGTTCATCGCGCTCACAGGGCCTTTTCATCGGACCCTAGACCTCAGCGCAGCGTCTCGGCGGGGCATTGTGGTATCTCACACGTTGCCACGGGACGCCGCTATCCATGCCACTGCAGAACTGACCTGGGGCCTAATTTTATCGGCGGCTCGTCATATAGCGAGCAGCGATCGAGAGATGCGGAATGGGAATTGGCCTTCGCGTCTCGGCCAGGGCCTGCACGGGCGTTGCCTTGGCTTGCTAGGGCTGGGTCAGATTAGCCGGCGTGTAGCGCTGATTGGTCAGGCGTTCAATATGGAAGTCATCGCCTGGAGTCAGAATCTAACGCATGAGGCTGCGGCCTTGGTTGGGGTGCGCCGTGTCGAGCGTGATGAACTGTTCGCTCGCAGCGATGTGCTCAGTGTCCATGTGGTCTTGTCTGAGCGCACTCGGGGCTTGGTGGGGGCGCGTGAGCTGAGCCAGATGAAGTCGTCAGCAATCCTGGTGAACACGTCTCGCGGACCAGTGGTTGATGAACAGGCTTTGGTAACGGCGTTGACTCAGGGTGTGATCGCTGCGGCGGGGCTGGACGTGTTTGACCAGGAGCCCTTAGCGGCCATGCATCCACTGCGGAGCTTATCCAATGTAGTGCTCACGCCACACCTTGGCTTCTCAACCAAGGATATCTTCCGTGCGTACTTCGAGGACACTATCGATAATGTACTGGCCTACCTTGCTGGTGCGCCGGTACGACGCCTTGCCTAAGTGACTGGATAGATGTTGCTCCCATCCTGGTGTCAGAGCGCAGCCGACAACACCTTTTCTTGGCGCAATAGCGCGAGCGTGTCGGCGTCCATTCCAAGGACCTCGGACAGCACCTGATCAGTGTGCTCACCCAACCGGGGCGGGGGGCGGCGTACGGGTAGAGCTTGGCCGTCGAGATTGAGCGGTGAGCGTGCCATCTTGATCGAACCGTACAGCGGATGCGGCACATTTTGGACGATGCCCAAGGCACGCGCTTGTTCGCTTTCCAAAACTTCAGGCACCGTATTTACCGCAGCGCAAGGGATTTCAGCTGCATTCAGTGCACGTATCCACCACGCTAGCGGCTGGGTCTTGAACAGGGGACGGATATGTTCATTCAGCGCCGTCCGGTTGCGGATGCGGTCTACATTGGTCGCAAAGCGCGGATCCGAGACAAGTTCGGCGCATTGCGTGAATCCGCAGAAACGTTGCCATTGCGGCTCGTTTCCCAGTCCTAGTGCAATCCAGCGGTCCTGCGTCTCGTAGATTTCATAAGGCACCAGGTTGGGATGCGCATTGCCGTGGCGCTGGGGCACTATGTTGCCAACCAAATAATCACTAACAATGTTGGGCATGCTGGCCAACGCGGTCTCGAGCATTGATGTCGAAACCATTCGAGTCTGTCCAGTAGTTTGCCGCTGCAACAGTGCTGCGAGTACAACGATGGCGGCATTCATGCCGGTGAGTACGTCCATGATCGGTGCGCCGACCTTCATTGGTGAGCTATCCGGCTCACCAATGAGAGACATCATTCCTGACTCGGCCTGAATGGTGAAGTCGAAGGCGCCACGCTGGCGCTCAGGGCCTTTGTCGCCGTAGCCGGTAATCTGACACAGCACCAAACGGGGATTGATTTGCTTGATCTTGTCGTCAGACAGTCCCAGGTCATCGAGCATCCCGGGGATGGCGTTCACAATCATCACGTCGCTGACCGCCAGTAATTCTTCAAGTAGTGCGACACCCTTGGCTTGCTTGAGGTCTAGTCCCACTGAGCGCTTGTTGCGGTTGACTGAAAGGTAATAGGGATTGTCTGCCGGGAATGGTCCGGAACCCCATCGCCGAGTGCCATCTCCCAAGGTTGGATGTTCAATCTTGATGATGTCGGCACCCAAATCGCCCAGGTACATGGCGCAAAAAGGCCCTGAGATAAAACGAGTCATGTCGATCACTCGTATCCCACCAAGTGGCATGTCCGTCGCTTCTATATTGGGTTGTTTCATGCGCTCGCCAGGATGACCGTGCTGTGCATGGCTAAAGGCCCACCCTGGCTGTGAACCAGGGCCGTGCGTGCACCCGATACCTGACGCTGGCCACACTCGCCGCGGATCTGTCGAACGGCTTCGATCCCGTGTGCCAGGCCTGAGAAGTTATGACCCCAGGACAGACCGCCACCATGTGTGTTCAGTGGATGGCTGCCTCCCGGACGAAGCTTGCCGTCTGAAACAAATGACCCTCCTTCACCCCGCTTGCAGAAGCCAAGGTCCTCGAGCATTCGCAACACTGTGATGGTGAAGCAGTCGTAGATCTCGATGAGGTCAATGTCGTCGTGGGTCATACCCGCCATGCCCAGAGCATGGCGGCCGCAGTGCTCGGCCCCCGACACCAGCCAGTCATGCCCGACGTTGACATAGCCCTGAAACGTGTAATCTTCGGCGCCGCCGAGGATCTGCACCGGTTTGTGCCGGCAATCCGCTGCCCGCGCGCGGGAGGTGATCACCATGGCCCCCGCCCCATCGTTGGACAGACAGCAGTCCAACAAATGCAACGGGTCTGAGATCATGCGTGAATTGACCACATCAGCAATTGTCAGAGGCTTCTTCATGATGGACTGAGGATGCATGGCAGCCCACATCCGGGTCGCAACGGCGATTTCGGCCAGTTGTTCCGCTGTAGTGCCATATTCGTGCATATGGCGCCGGGCCGCAAGCGCGAACCACGACGGCACTAGGGTGCCCCAAGAGACGTCAAATTCACCGTGTGCGTAGGCCATCTTGCGCACACTGTCTTCCCGTGAGGCACCGCGACTGCCACCACCAACCACCACGATCGTCTCGGCCAGTCCTGTCGCCACTGCCAGTGCTGCGTGCAGGATATTGGCCGAGTGAGCCGCTGCGGCAGCATCCACGGTGCTGTAATACCGCATGGGCCGGCCGAGCAGCTCGGACCAATAACCAGGGAAAGCCGTGGCTGCGCTATCCGTTGGGCTTCGTCCGCCAGCGATGCCGTCCAAGTCGTCAATTGTGAGGCCCGCGTCTTCCAGTGCGCCTTCGATCGATTCCAGCAGCAAGTCATCGCTACTGCGTTCTGGCAGGTCGCCCTGCGCCGTGGTGTGCACACCCACTATTGCCGCGTCCTGCAAGATGCGGCGCGTCTTCGCGAGATCAGTGCTGCGCATGCGATTCTCCCTCGGCTTTCGTAGCGGGCTTGAACTTGAAAAGGGTAATCTCATCCGATGCGGGTTCAAACACCATTTCTACAGGCATGCCGACGCGGACTTGGGCCACGTCAGCCAGTAAATTTGACAAGAGCTTCACCGAGGTACCTTCGATATCGACCAGCGCAACTGCATAGGGCAAATCGGCCTTGAAGACGGGCATGGGGGCGCGATAGACGATGGTGTAGCTGTAGACCGTGCCGCGCGGGGCGACCTCGGTCCAACTCAGTGCCTTGCCATGGCATTTTGGACAGCGTAAGCGAGGCGGGTGGTTGAAAAAGCCACAGGCCTCGCAGTGCAGCAGCTGCAGTTGACCAGACTGCAAGGCCTTCCAAAAGGGCAGGGCCAGTAGGCTGGGTTGGGGCAGCGGTTTTACCAGATCGGTAACAGGAGCGTTCACTTTACGGGGTTTCCTTGTGCGTGTGTTATGTGGCGAGCCAGTGTCCGGGGCAGACATGGTTGGCAGCAGCGTCCTCGCATTCACTGGCTGAGCCTAGGCTTGACAGGGTCAACATCATGGCCCGCGTGTAGCGATTGATGGGATGCACTTCAATGAATCCCACGCCGCCAAGTACGTCATAGGTTTTCATCAGGCTGGTCCAAGCCGCCTCGCGTGCAAAGGCAGTCGCAGCATGGAGCAGTGATAAATAATCCGGACGTCGGGCGTCGAAGGCGGCCAAGGCATGATTTACCAGCAGTTCTGCGGCGTCGGTGCATGCCAGGATGTCGACGATGGCATGCTGAACGGCTTGGTAAGCGCCGATCAGGCGGCCAAACTGCGACCGGATATTGGCGTAGTCCAGTGCCATGCTGAGGGCGGTCTGGGCCACGCCCACGAGTTGTGCGGCGGCGAGTATCCGGTGGGTCTCCATTGCATCGTTCCACACGCGCTGTGCGCCACTGCCCTTGCCTAGCGAGATTCTTACGCTGCCGTTTCCGAACGATTGCTGATGCAGTTCCACTAGGACGTCGCGCGAGCGCGAAGTGGTTTTGATCAATTGTTGCCGGGTGACATCAGTCAGTTGATGCAAGCTCAGGCTCTGGTCGTCACCGAGTGTCAGGACCAGCAGGTGCATGGCACCCACGTCCGGGACCAAGCCTTCATTGGCCGCATTGGGTCCGAGTGGGTATAGAAGGCTAATTTGCTGTTTGCCTGTCAAAGTCTCCTCAAGCGCTTTTTCAATCGCTGCCGAGGGTGCGATGTCCCCGTTGGCCAGACCTCGCCTCAGGGCATGGGTCAGCGCAACCGTTTCGCCGTAGCCCCGCGCATACCCGGCTTTGCCGAGTTCGTGCGCGATGACACCTGCCCCGGCCAGGCCCAGGCCGGACCCACCCTGGTCTTCTGCCGTCGCCACTGCGAGCCAGCCCAGCTCTGCGATGTCGCTCCACCAACGCGTGCTAGGGTCATTGCCAGTCGCTAGAGTGATGGCCTTGCAGAAGTCTGCGGCGGACTCGCGCAAAAGCCGAAGGGTGCTTTCGTCGACGATCTGCATCGCGCTAGCTCCTGGGCATGTTGAGCCCGCGGCGCGCGATCACATTACGTGTCACGAAACGCCCACCCTGCCCATGATTATTGAAGGATTCACGCAAGTACCACTCCACACGTCCGCCGAGAGGTGAACGGTTTTGGCCGCGTTCGATCAGCGCTTGGGGCCCCAGAACCTCCAGTAGCAGGCGTCCGAACTGAGGATTAAAGTCCTTCCGATAAAGTTGGGCCATCGACGCCTCCCAGCTAGGAACCTCCCCCTTAAGCTGAAGCATCACGACTCGCCAGCAGATCATCCGCCAAGCTTCTAGGGTCGACGCCAGCCGGCCAACCGCCTCCCGTATTGCACTGCGTTGCCACAAGCCGGCGTTTTTTGCAAATTCGGCCACGTCTTCTAGCATCGCCATGTATTTGGCGGGCAGGTCGAGGCCTGAACGCTCAAAATTCAGCGCTGCGGCCATATGATAAAAACCTCGGTTCACTTCACCCAGCAATGTGTCCTCCGGAATGCGCACTTGGTCGAAGTGCACTTCGTTGACCATGTGGCCAGTCAGGCAGGGCAGGTGGCTGATTCGGATTCCTGGAGATTTCATATCCACAAGAAAAAGGCTTACGCCATCGTGTTTTTTGCTACCCGGCAGGGTCCTTGCCGCCAGCAGTATGGACGTTGCGTAATGCCCGTAGGTGATGTAGAGCTTGCTGCCATTGGCGATATAGTCTTTGCCCTGGCGTTCGGCGCGAAGCTGCATGGCCGCCAAGTCGCTTCCAGCATCGGGTTCTGTGAAACCCAGGCAGATGACTGTCTCACCACGGCCGATGGGCGGCAGATAGCGCGCTTTCTGTTCGGCAGATCCAAATTCGATGAGCGCCGGGCCGACGATGTATCGCCCATGGCCTCCGAAGGTCGGCACTCGGAAGTAGCCCTCCAGCTCACGCAACACGGCATGGCGGAGAAAAGTGTCAGGTGTGCCACCACCACCGTATTCCTTTGGCCAGTGCAGCGCGTACCAGCCGCGATCGATTAATGCCTGATCCATGGTTTTCCCATGGGCAAGGTACTCAGGCGACTCAGGGTCCAGCTCCAGCCATTCAGGCTTCTTTAATTGAGTGAAGGTCTCAATGACCTCACGCCGAAACTGTTCGATGGCGGAATCAAGATGAGTCAGCATAGGAGGTCAAAAACGGGGGAAGAGGATGACGCTGCCACTACCCTGATCGCACACCTTTCCGTGGACAAGGGTTTGTATCAACAGATCAGCATGTGTGCCGTCGTCGCCGGCGATGTGGCTTTGGTAGCGGACCTCGATGACCGGCGTGTGCCCTACCAGCATCACCCCATTGTGCGAACAGGCCAAGCGTGTGAGCCAGCCATGCGGCAGAGCCAGTTCATGCAGGACTTGAGCCATCCAAGCCACTCGAAGCGAACCATTAACGACGGCATCGTCGAATCCATAGGCGCGCGCGAACTCTCGGTCGTAATGGATCGGGTCCACCACACCGGCGGCCGCACAATAAAACGCCAGCTGGGTCATAGTGACCTGGGGGCGGCGATAGGTGCGCAGCAGTTGCCCCGGCTCGATTTTGGCTAACTCTGCCACCTGTAGTCCCGCCAGCATCATGCGCGCACGCCACGGTAGATCATGGTGGACCGCGCCTTGGCGATTTCCCTCGCTTGCGCATCGACATAACGAGCCTCAGTAATCACAACTGCCAGAGGACCGCTTTTGCCTGCTTTGAGGCTGGCGTCCACCAAAATTAGTTCGCCAGAAACGACATCGCCCAGCTTCAGTGGCCTTTTGAAATGGATTTCAGTGCCACCGTTAACCGGATTGCCAAGCACGTCGTCGATTGATTCGCTCGGCCGCTGGTCCTTGCTGACGTCGGCATCGGCTCGGAGTAGATGGGCTACCATCATCGCCGGAACTCCAAGCTCAGGGTTCGACTCCAAACCCATGGCTTCCCGGTAGCGGCAAACGGACACTGGGTCCACCACCGAGGAACCTAGATCCTTCAGCCTAGCACCTATCCTGTTTCGAAGTCGGTTGACTGATTCGCTGAGGAGTTTTTCAGTAGTCATACCGACTCATTATTCCGTTACATAGAACCTGAGTCCATTGGCTTTTTTAGCTCTTACGATTCGTTTCCCCCATCGTTGTCTAAGCCGTCCTGGAGGCAAGAACCTCTTTAACCGTTTCGATAAATGAGGTGAGGCCAGGTGTCATCCGATGGGCATCCCAGATTAAGTAGGCTGTGGCTTGAATGGGACTACTCTCTAGGGGCACAAACGCAACGCCTGGCATGCGAGACAAGCCGATGGATTCGGGAACCACAGAGACACCCAGACCACTGCCGACAAGTGCGGCCACACTGAGGAACTGGCGCACTTCGAGCCGGCTTTTCGGTTGGAAACCCGCCGCAGCGCACATGCTGATGAAATGGTCGTAATGCCCGGGTGATGCGCTGCGGGCAAACATGATGAAGCGTTCATGCTTGAGAGACGCCAATGAGATCACGTTAGCCTGGGCAAGCCTATGCCCCGATGGAAGGCATGATATGAAGCTTTCCTGACAGACCACGATGTTATCAAAGTCACGTGCTGCGCGGGTGTCGCTGCCGTCACTGACATTAATGAAACTGCCATCAAGCCGTCCGGAGCGAATTAACCTTTTCTGATCTAGTGAGGAGCCTTCGTGTAGCGCGAACTCGACGTCTGGATATCGCTTTTCAAAGGTTGACAGAATATCTGCCAGTCCACGGAAAACCATGGCACTGGTAAATCCGATATTTAGGTGCCCAGCGCGTCCCTTGGACAATGCGTGGGCAAACTGTAAAGATCGCTCTGAATGGTTGA
>CAXNFT010000073.1:0-10585 GCA_964201255.1 Rhodoferax sp. | reverse complement strand
TATCAGGCGCGAACCATTGCGCCAAAATAAAAGCCGCCGCCCAACCCAGCACCGACAGCACCTCGTAGACTAGGCCCCGCCAAGCGCCCAACAGCATCGACAAGGTCAATGCGGCCAGGATGATCCAGTCAAGAACCTGCATAACGCGGAACGGGCAAACTCAGAGCGTCAGGATGTTCGCCGGCAATTCAAGCCGACGGATTTTTTCGGCGACCAAGTCTGCTTCTGCTTTGGTCACAAAGGGACCCACTCTAACCCTGGTGCGACGCCCCTCTTTGGTTTCCGCAACATGGGTGTAGGTCTTGAGCCCGGCCCGTTCGACCTTCAGGCGCACCTCTTGGGCCCGTGCAGCGTCGGCAAAAGCGCCCACCTGAACAACATAACGACTGGCCACGTCGCCGCCAGGCTTTGGCAGCTCTTGTCCATCCAGCAAGGCTTGCGCCTTGGCAGCCTCGTCCACCTTCGGCGCGGGCATTGGCACAGCCTTGGGCGCGGAGACCGCAGCCACGGCGGGTGCACTTGGCAGGATCTCTTCGATCTCCTGGGCAGGGGCCGGGGGTGGGGCAGGTGGCGGGGGAGATAACACCGTCTCGGCCGCCACCGCGGGGGGCGCCGCAGCCGGCAAGCTCAAGGGTTTGACCTTGTTGCGGTCGGGTATTTCGATCGGGATATCCACCGACACGGGTCGCGGCTGCTGGTCAAACAGCAAGGGGAAAACGATGACCCCTGCCAGCACCAACACAGCGGAACCTATCAGCCGGTGTTTGGCGCGCCTGCGGACCGCCTCGACACTTTCAGGCGGATTTGGTGCGGCGGAGGATTCATCGCCACTGTTGCGGGACTTGAAAAAGGCCATAGGGTGCGGGTCAGGGGTTCAGGTGTCAACCATGTGCCGCGCCTGCAGGCGGGGAATACCGTCTTTCAGAATGCCGCCCACGGTGTAGAACGATCCGAACACCACGATTCTATCAGCCGGGTCAGCTGCAGCGATGGCCGCTTGAAGCGCCGATAACGGGTCGCCATGGGTCGTTACCACGGCGTCCTTACGTTGGTTTTGCGCCCGCCATTTTGCGGCCAGGCCATGGGCCGAGTCGGCTCTGGGCGTGGGCAGGTCCGTGAAGTACCACCTGTCGATCAATGGGTTGACCTTGGCCAGCATGGGGGCGAGGTCCTTGTCGGCCATGGCGCCAAAGACCGCGTGTGTCGTCGGAAAGTAGCCCATCAAATCCAAATTGGCCACCAATGCAGCCACCGAATGCGGGTTGTGTGACACATCCAGCACCAGCGTGGGTTGGCCGGGCACGATCTGGAAACGCCCGGCCAGCTCGACCTGGCCCAGACCACTGCGCACTGCTTGCGCGGTCACCGGAAGCCGCTCACGCAGCGCAGCCAATGCGGCCAGCACACCGGCCGCGTTAACCAGCTGATTGGCGCCGCGCAAGGCCGGGTAAGCCAGACCGCTGTAGCGGCGGTTGCCACGCGCGGCCGTGGTGCTCCAGCCCCACTGCTGTTTGTCGCCCGCCACTTGAAAATCAACACCGGCACGCCACAAATCAGCATCAATGTCACGGGCCCGGTCCAGCACACTTTGGGGTGGCATCGGGTCGCTCACCACCACAGGGCGCCCCGTGCGCATGATGCCAGCTTTTTCAAACCCGATGGTTTCCCGGTCCGGACCGAGCAGCTCCATGTGGTCAAGGTCAATGCTGGTGATGATGGCGCAATCTGGGTCAATGATGTTGACCGCATCGAGTCGGCCACCCAAGCCCACTTCCAGAATCACGACATCAAGCGCCTGACGCGCCATCACATCCAGAATGGCCAGCGTGGAAAACTCAAAATACGTGAGGGAGATTTCCTCATCATTTTGGCATCTAGCCCTTTCCACGCCTGAGAATGATGCTGCTAATTCAATAGCATCTACCGGCTCGCCCAATAAGCGCAGTCGCTCCTCAAAATGCACCAGGTGGGGTGAGGTGTAAACCCCTGTGCGATAGCCGGCGTGCCGCAAAACCGACTCCAGCATGGCGCAGGTGGAGCCCTTGCCGTTGGTACCAGCGACAGTGAAGACGGGGCAGGCGAAACGGATGCCCATACGCTGCGCAACAGCATGCACACGCGATAGGCCCATATCGATGCTTTTGGGGTGCAGCCGCTCGCAATGCGCCAGCCATTGGTCCAGGGTTTGGGGTTCGGTCATCATGGTTTTACCATTGTCGCCGAGTGCGGCATGATGCTGGCCATGACACATCCCACTTCATCCCTGCAGGTTTTCGGTATTCAAAATTGCGACTCGGTCAAAAAAGCCAGAGCCTGGCTCAGCGACCAGGGGTTGGTTTATGACTTCATCGACTTCAAGAAACAGGGGCTGACCGAGGCCCGGTTACAGGCATGGGTCGCGCAGCTGGGTTGGCAGGCCCTGGTCAACACCCGCGGCACGACCTGGCGCACGCTGAGTGACGCCGAGCGGGCGGGCGTGACCGACGCGGCAAGTGCCAGCGCTTTGATGCGAGCGCAAACCAGCGTGATACGCCGGCCGGTGGTGCAATGGCTGGGCGGTGAGGTGAGCGTGGGCTTTGATTCAGCCGCGTGGCAAGCCCGCCTTAGCACCCGCGGCGCCCAGAACGGGCTGACCTAAAATCAATTCTTTACCTCACAGCATCACGCAACCCACCATGGCCACGATTCTTCAAAACTTGCCGCTCGGTCAAAAAGTCGGCATCGCTTTCTCTGGCGGCCTCGACACCAGCGCAGCGCTGCACTGGATGAAACTTAAGGGCGCCCTGCCCTATGCCTACACCGCCAACCTGGGCCAGCCCGACGAGCCCGACTACGACGAGATCCCGCGAAAAGCCATGCAGTACGGCGCAAAATTAGCGCGCTTGGTCGATTGCCGCGCCCAATTGGCCGCAGAGGGCATCGCCGCCCTGCAAAGTGGCGCCTTCCATATCTCTACCAGCGGCCTCACTTACTTCAACACCACCCCGATCGGACGCGCTGTGACCGGCACCATGCTGGTGGCGGCCATGAAGGAGGACGACGTCAACATCTGGGGCGACGGCAGCACCTTCAAGGGCAATGACATCGAGCGCTTTTACCGTTACGGCCTGCTGACCAACCCTTCGCTCAAGATCTACAAACCCTGGTTGGATCAGTTATTCATCGATGAACTGGGTGGCCGGGCTGAGATGTCAGCCTTCATGACGCAGGCCGGGTTTGGCTACAAGATGTCGGCTGAAAAAGCCTACTCCACCGACTCCAACATGCTGGGGGCAACCCACGAGGCGAAAGACCTGGAGCACCTGAACAGTGGCATGACCATCGTCAACCCCATCATGGGCGTGGCGTTCTGGCGTGACGATGTGGCCATTGCCCGCGAAACCGTGCGAGTGCGCTTTGAAGAGGGTCGTCCGGTAGCACTCAACGGCGTCGAATACCCCGACCTGGTGGCCCTGATCATGGAGGCCAATCGCATCGGCGGCCGACACGGCTTAGGGATGAGCGACCAGATCGAAAACCGCATCATTGAGGCCAAAAGCCGCGGCATTTACGAGGCGCCGGGCATGGCACTGTTGTTCATCGCCTATGAGCGACTGCTCACTGGCATCCACAACGAAGACACCATCGAGCAGTACCGCGACAACGGCCGCCGCTTGGGGCGGCTGTTGTACCAAGGCCGTTGGTTCGACCCGCAAGCGATCATGCTTAGAGAAACCGCACAACGCTGGGTGGCGCGGGCGATCACTGGCGAGGTAACCCTTGAACTGCGGCGCGGCAATGATTACTCACTGCTCAACACCGAGTCCGCTAACCTCACCTACCACCCGGAACGCCTCACCATGGAAAAAGGTGAATCAATGTTCTCCCCAGCGGACCGCATCGGACAGCTGACCATGCGGAATTTGGATATTGTGGACACCCGGGCAAAACTGGGCATTTACGCGCAGAGCGGACTGCTGGGCCGGGACGTAGGGACCGATATGCTGAGCCTGACCGACAAGCCAGCGCACTAAACCCAAGGGGGGGCTAGCGTCTACTGGCGCGCGCCCGTAGGCCGAGCAGGCCCTGCCCTGGCTGGTTTTGTGTCAGATAAGCCTGAGCCACCGGCCGCAGCGCCGAAGGCGTGATACCCAGGGAGGCTAAGCCGGGCAGTTTGCCGCTCGCCACATTGGGCCGGCGCATCGAATCCAGGTTGTCGCGACTCATCAGCGGCTCGCCAGGGGCCAGGGCCATCAGCGCCGCCTGTAGGTGGCCCAACCAATTCGGCAAGCCAAAGACCGGCCGGCCACGCCCCTCCCGGACACCGCTCAATTGGCCCGCCAATTGAACCAGTTGTTTCAGACTGAAGACCTCGGGGCCACACAGCTCCAGCACCCGAGGGGCTTGCTCTGCGGACATACCGAGCGGGCGCGCCAGGCAACTGACCACCGCTCTCGCCACATCTTCTACCCAGACCGGCTGAAACTGCGCCTCTGCGCCGGCCAGCGGCACAAACGGCGCGATTTTTTGCAAGGCGGCAAACAAGTTCAAGAACTTGTCTTCAGCACCAAAAATCACGCTGGGACGCAGTATGGACAAGGCGAATGGCGCCAGGGCACCGCTGGCGGCCGCCTGCATCAAGGCGGCTTCACCGAGGCCTTTACTGCGCAGGTACATGGATGGCGCCATCTGTGGCTGCAGGGCATCGGCACCAAGCGCACTCAGATGAACCACCTGCCGCACCCGGGCCGACCGGCTGGCACGTGCCAATTTTTGTGGCAAAGCGACATGCACCTTGTCAAAAGCCAACTGATTGCCGTGCAAGATGGCCACCAGGTTGATGACCGCGTCGTGGCCTGCCAAAGCTGCGGCAAGGGCTGCTTCGTCGTGCACGTTGCACTCCAGCACGGTCAGCAAGGGCAAATGCAGCAGGTGTCGGGCATTGGCTCGCCGTCGGGTCGGCACCGTCACCCGCCAGCCCTCTCGGACCAGTTTTTCGCAGACATGCGCTCCGACAAAGCCGGTTCCACCCAACACCATGATTTTTTTCATAAGGCCGATTTTGCACTGTGGCCCCGCACGACTTGGCGACTGAGGTCAATCAGTGCGCTAAATCAAGCCATCCAGGCGCTAATATGGCGGCTTTTTTGGATATCAGAAGGATCCCATGATCACCAATAGCCTCAGCAACGTGACCGTCACCACCCAGGCCAGCGTGTACTTTGACGGCAAATGCGTCAGCCACAGCCTCACACTGGCGGATGGCACCCGCAAATCAATCGGCGTGGTGCTGCCAGCCAGCCTGACCTTCAGCACAGGTGCGCCCGAAATCATGGAATGCGTGGCGGGCAGTTGCGACTACCGCCTGGCGGGCAGCGAAGTTTGGCAGACCTCAAACGCTGGAGACCGGTTCAGCGTTCCGGCAAATGCGTCGTTCGACATCAGAGTCAGCGAGTCTTACCACTACATCTGCCATTACGGTTGAAGGGCCCTGGGCGGTCAGACCACCACAGGCTCAGTTTCAAGCATGATGCCAAAGCGCTCATACACGCTGGTCTGGATGGCGTAGGCCAGGGTCATGACCTCGCCGCCGGTGGCGCCACCCCGGTTCACCAGCACCAAGGCCTGCTTGTCGTAAACGCCGGCATTACCGACCGACTTGCCCTTCCAACCGCAAGCGTCAATCAACCAGCCGGCGGCCAGTTTGACTGAGCCGTCAACCAAGTGGTAGTAGACGATTTTTGGATCGCGCGCGATGATGTCCACACATTGCTCGGCCGTGACGGTGGGGTTCTTGAAAAAGCTCCCTGCGTTGCCGATCAGCGCCGGGTCGGGCAGTTTGGCCCGGCGGATCTCACAAACCCAGTCAAATATCTGTTGCGGCGTCGGCTGTGACACCTGACACTGCGCCATCTTCTTCTCCAGATCGGCATAACCCAGCACGGCGCGCCAGGGCTTGGGCAGGGCGAAACGCACACGGGTGATCAGAGCCCGACCTGCCAGCCCCAGCGACGGGGAGGCATGCTTGAAGACCGAATCGCGGTAACCAAAGCCGCATTGGGCGGCATCCAGAGTGAATGTTTGGCCGGATTGCAGGTCAATCGCGTCGAGCGACTCAAACCGGTCCTGTAACTCGACCCCGTAAGCCCCCACGTTCTGAACCGGCGCCGCCCCTACCGTGCCGGGAATGAGGGCCATGTTTTCGAGCCCGGGGTAGCCCTGGTTCAAGGTCCACTCGACGAATTCGTGCCAATCTTCACCTGCCCCGGCCTCAACCACCCAGGCGCGAGGGGTATCGCGCAGCAGCCGCCGGCCCTTGATGTCGACTTTGAGCACCAGCGACTTGACGTCGCCAGTCAGCACGATGTTGCTGCCGCCACCCAGAATGAACTTGGGCGCCTCACCCCATTCCGGATCAGCCAGCACGGCCAGCACATCGGCTTCGCTGCCAACCCGCACCAGCGCATGGGCCCGAGCCACAATGTGAAAGGTATTGCAAGGCTCAAGTGGGACGTTTTTCTCGACTAACATCGCTTTATTCTCGCACCTGCGCCTCCCGCCTGACCCTTTCCGGAACTACGCCATGCCCTCTTTTGACACCATCTGCGAAGCCAATCTGGTCGAAGTGAAAAACGCGGTCGAGAACACCGCCAAGGAAATAGCGACCCGATTTGATTTCAAGGGCACCCCCGCCGCTGTCGAGATCAAGGACAAGGACATCACACTGATTGGCAATGCCGACTTTCAACTGGCCCAGATCGAGGAGATCTTGCGCAACAAACTGACCAAACGAAGTGTCGATGTCCGCTTTCTTGACATTGGCGACGCGCAGAAAATTGGCGGCGACAAGGTCAAGCAGGTAATCAAGGTCCGTAACGGTATTGAGGCCGAAGCCTCCAAGAAAATCCAGCGACTGATCAAGGACAGCAAACTCAAGGTGCAGGCTGCGATTCAGGGTGATGCGGTGCGGGTCACGGGCGGCAAGCGTGATGACCTGCAGGCGGCCATGGCACTCATCAAAAAAGAAATCGCGGACCTGCCCTTGAGCTTCAATAATTTCCGAGACTGATGTAGCCCCGGGCTTCGGCCCTGATGCCATGACGGTACAAAACGAAAACGAGTACGAGGACCTGCTGGGGCTGTGGTCCGATCTGGAGACCGGCCTCGGCGTCTTGCTGGGTAGCCCGACGAGTATCCAGGAATTTGAAAGGCGGATACGCCAATATGACCGATGGATGCAAGACCTGCTGCGCAGGGACACCGATGTTGGCCTTTACCTCCTGTTTCAATTAGCCAGCAATTCATCGGTGGGCTACAGCGCCTCGCACGCACTGGTCTGTGCGGTGCTGTGCCATCTCATCGGCACCGAGCTCGGCATTGCACCTGAGGAGCGAGAGGGCCTGGTCAACGCGGCACTGACCATGAACATCGCCATGACGGCGTTGCAAGATGAGTTGGCCCAGCAGTTGGAGCGTCCTAACTCAAGGCAAACTGACGCCATCCGCAGCCATGCGGTGCGTGGGCAAGAGATATTGGTCCAGTTGGGCGTCTCCAACCCCCTGTGGCTCGGTACTTTGTTGCTGCACCATGACGACAGTACGAGCAAAGGCGAATTCCGGACCATCGCGCCAGCGCACAGACTGTCCCGGATCTTACGGGTGGTGGACCGCTACGCCGCCATGATCAGCCCGCGGAAATCACGAGAGGGTCGCAGCAGCACTGACTCGCTGCGATCCATCATCAGCGGGTCCGACCCAAAAGGCGACGAAATCGGCCACACCTTGGTTCGCGCGGTTGGACTATGCCCGCCCGGCACCTTCGTCAAGCTGGATGACCAGCAGGTGGCTGTGGTCATCCGGCGCAGTCAGCAAGCCAACCGCCCGTTTGTCGCCATTGTTCTGGATGAGGGCGGCACACTTTTGAAACCTCCCCGCCTGCACCGGACCGCCAACGGCAACCCGGGCATTCGGGCCGCACTAAGTGCCTCTACGGTCAACGAGCGCCTGAACCACCACCTGATCCTGCAATTGGGCGCCTATGCAGCCCAGCAGGGCTAGGGGCAATCCAATTCAGGATCTGGCTTTTTTGCCACCCAAGCGGGATTCAGTGCCGCGAGCCAGGCGTCCGATGTTCTCGACATGCCGATAAATCAGCAACAAAGACATCACCGACAGCGACAGAAGCACGCCTTTGTTGAAGTACCAGGCCAGTCCGTCGGCCAGCACATAACAAATCGGCGCAGCGACCGCGGCGGTCAAGGAGGCCAATGAGGAATAGCGAAAGAACCAGGCCATCGCCAGCCAGGTGACTGCCACGGCCAGACCCAACAGCGGACTGATGCCCAGCAACACGCCAAGCGCTGTAGCGACACCTTTGCCCCCCACAAACCGGAAAAACACCGGGTACAGGTGCCCAACGAAAGCCGCCAGACCGGCCATGGCCATGGTGCCCTCGCCCAAGCCGTACTGCTGACCAAACCACTGAACCAGGGCCACCGGCAACCAGCCCTTGGCGGCATCCAGCAGAAGCGTAACAACTGCGGCCGCCTTGCTGCCAGATCGCAACACATTCGTCGCGCCAGGATTCTTGCTGCCATAGGTGCGCGGGTCGGTGAGGCCCATGGCCCGGCTGACGATCACGGCGAATGACAGCGATCCGACCAGGTAGCCCAGCAGTGCGGCAGCAACAGGTAGATAAGCGTACATTGAGTTCATTCAGGGCCTTCATCGATTGCGGGTCGGCCAGCGCGGCAAGCCCCAAGCGCCCATTCTGCCAGCCCTGCGGGGCCCGGGCTACAGACTCAGCCGGGCGACACCTTGCATGGCCGGAAGATGCGGACTTGACACTGGGCACACACGGTTCGGTCAAGCCGGGCGTAGAGCGTGCCCAGCACGTCATCGCCCATATTGAAAAAGTTCGCCCGCCCGATCTCATCCAACACACCGCAGCGTTGCAGCGTTTGCATGGGCTCGTCCTTCATGTGAAAGATATACAGGCCGCCGCCAAGCGCACGTCGACGGCGGGCCTCTTGCGCGAGCAAATGCGCGCCGGCCAGGTCAAGAAAGTTGATGCCTGATGCCACCAGCAGCAGGTGCCGGTGCATCGGCTCACGCGCGTCAATCTGTTGCAGGGCCTCTTGCAAATGGTTAACCGCACCGAAGAAGATCGAGCCGTTGATGCGCACGATCTTGAGCTGCGGGCAATCCGGCAGACCGGTGGCCGAACTAAAGGCCGGCGGCCACTGCCCCGGGAAGGGCTTGACGTCTTCCAGCCCAGGCCGCGAGGTGCGATTGAGGTACAGCAGCAAGGAGAGCAGTACGCCTGCGTAGATGGCAAATTCCAGTTGAAGCGTCAGGGTCGCCACAAAAGTCACGCCCAATACTGCCGTTTCTTGCCGACTGGCGCGCAGGATCTCGGCGATGTGGTAAAAGTCGATCAGGCCCCAAGCCACCACAAACAGGATGCCAGCCATCGCCGCGGTCGGCAGATACACCGCCAATGGCGCCAGAAAGAGCAATATCAGCAACAAGCACACCGCCGAGAAAACCGTCGACAAGGGCGTTTGCGCGCCAGCGGCATAGTTCAGACCACTGCGATTGAAAGAACCACTGGAGGCATAGCCCGAGAAAAAACTGCCCGCTAAGTTGGACAGACCCTGCCCGATGAACTCCTGGTTACCGTCAATCCGCTGCCCGCTTTTGATGGCCATGGCACGGGCAATTGACACTGCCTCGGTCAGGGCCAGCAAGGCGACCGCCATCGCAACTGGCACCAACTTATCCAAAGTCGCCCATGAAAAATCGGGGCTGGACAAGGGTGGCATGCCAATGCGCAGGGCCCCGATGCTGCTGATGCCGGTATGCGCTGCGCCCCAGTGCTGATTGAACACCACGGCCAGCAGACTACCCGCCAGCAAGGCCACAATCATGTGCGGCCAGCGTGGCCACCATCGCCTGACCGCCACACTGGCCAAGACCGTCACCACGGCAACGGCAGTGATAAACGGGTTAACCTCACCCAGGTGCTGGAACAAACCCTGCATCACCACGTAGGGCGACGCGCCACGGGCAATCGGTAGCCCAAAGAAATTTTTCACCTGGCTCACGGCGATCAAAACGGCGGCACCTGCGGTGAAACCAACCACCACGGTGTGCGACACAAAATTAACCAGTGTCCCGAGGCGCAGCGCACCCAGCAGCAATTGGAACAACCCGACGAGAAAAGTCAGGGTCAGCACGAGTGTGACGTACTCTGGGCTGCCGGCCGTCGCCAGCGGGCTCATGGTGGCGAACACCACAATCGAAATTGCCGTGGTCGGGCCCGACACCAAGTGCCAGGAGGAGCCCCACAGTGCGGCGACGATCGCCGGCCACATGGCGGCATACAAGCCGTATTCGGGCGGCATGCCCGCAATCGTGGCAAAAGCCACCCCCTGAGGCACCAGAATGAGGCCTCCCGTCAGGCCAGCGACCAAGTCGGCACGAAGGGTTTGCCGGTTGACTCGCGGCCACCAGCGCAAAAAGGGCAGCATGGATTTCAAGAAAATAGCTCCTAGTCGGCCCGTTGCAATCGCCATGATTTTCGCCCAATTCACGGCACCACGCCG
>CAXNFT010000072.1:0-10638 GCA_964201255.1 Rhodoferax sp. | reverse complement strand
TGACTGAGCACTGGTTGGGACAGCCCGAGCCAGTCCAGACGCTGACCAACCGCTCCTTGGTCAAATACCAGCTGATCATCGACGAGTTCGGCGGTTGGGGTGCGTTTCAATCCCTGCTGCAGGCCTTGAAAACCATTGCCGACGGGCATGGGGTTGCGCTGTCAAGCGTGGCCGTTCGCTGGGTGCTGGACCAGCCCGGTGTGGCGGCTGCCATTGTGGGCGCCCGTTATGCGGACAAGCTCGCCAGTACGCTGGAGGTGTTTACCTTCCAACTGACCCAAGCTGACCATGCTCTGATCGCGCCGCTGCTGGCCGCAGCGCCCGGCCCTGCGGGCGAACCCTATAGTCTGGAGCGCGACAAGACGGGCCGACACGGCAGCATCATGAAGTACGAACTGAATAAGACCTGATTTCAACCCACCCTGGATACTGCCAACATGTGTCATATGTGCTTTATCAACGTCCTGGCTGTGCTTGCCAGTTACTAACCTAAATTTTGACAAGGTAAGGGCATCGCCGCGACGCGCTACCCCAATTTACAGATGCAAATCGCCAGTCATTTTGAACAGGGCAAGATCAAAGTTCTTGACGCATCCCGTCCCGATGCCATCCGGCTAGAGCTCGTACCAGACAACGCCTCCACCTTCGTCCAATGGTTTTATTTCCGTATCACCGGTGCCAAGGGACAAGCCTTGTCGATGCAATTCGTCAACGCCTGTCGAACGGAAGACACCAGAACACAGGGCATGCCTGACATCTGGCCGGGGTATCAGGCGTTCGCCTCCTACGATTTGGAAAACTGGTTTCTGGTGCCTACGGACGTTGAAAGCCAGGGTGGTATGAGGATTGACTTCACGCCAGAACAAGATAGCGTTTATCTGGCGCAGTACCCGCCATACTCCATGGAGCGACAGCGTCAATTTGTCGCGCGTTGCCTGCAGCATGCGGGCGTCAGCCTGACAGTTCTGGGACAGACGCCAGATGGACATGACCTCGATGTCTTGACCATAGGGCGTCCGGCACCAGGAAAAAAAATCTGCTGGGTAACCACTCGTCAACATCCCAACGAAGTGCAGGGTTCGTGGTGCATCGAGGGCTTGGTCGAACGCCTGTTGCTGCCAGAAGATCCTTTTGGGCGTGCATTGCGTGAAAAAACCGTGTTTTACGTGGTGCCCAACTTAAATCCGGACGGATGTCAGCGAGGTAACACACGCACCAACGCCCTGGGCGCCAATCTCAATCGCGAATGGGAAAACCCCTCACCCCATACTGCCCCGGAAGTGTTAATGGTAAAACAGGCCATGGTGCAGTCGGGTGTTGACTTTTATTTGGATGTCCACGCTTGGTCTGGCACGGTGCCGTTTGCGCTGGGACCCTACCGCACCCCATCCATCACAGCCAAACAGACCGAGCTCTGGCTGCGCTACGAAAAGGCGCTGGCGCGGGCGAATCCGGAGTTTCAGGTCGGCAACACCTATCCAGGTGGTGGCCCGGCTCCAGGTGGGGCCTATCTGGAAATGAGTTGGAACTATGTGACCGAACACTATGGCGCGTTCGGCTTGCTCTACGAATTGATCTTCAAAAACAATGACAAAAGTCCGGATGCTGAGCGCGGTTGGTCGCCCGCCAAGTGCAAGCATTTTGGGCACAGCACGCTTGAAGCCTTGTACGAAATTGTCGATGATCTGGGCGCATGATCCCCATGCCGCTAGTTCTTGAGTGGAGTTGTAAGTGATTCAAATTTTTAATGGAGTTCCAGGAATGAAGTTCTTGATCAAGGCCTTGTTGGCCGTGGGTTTGATGGCTTGCTTCACCGCGCAAGCCCAGCGAGAGCAAAATTCATTGACTTGGGGCTTTCACACCGAAATTGAGACCCTTGACCCTTATGCCACTGCAAAAGGGACGGTGCAATTGGTCATTCGCAATGTGCTCGAGAACTTGGTGTTACGCGACCCCAGCGGTACGGTCCGACCGGCGCTGGCCACCTCGTGGCGGCTGGTCAACGAAACCACCATCGAGTTCACGTTGCGGCAAGGCGTCACGTTCCACAATGGCCAGCCGTTTGACGCCGACGATGTGGTGTATAGCGTGGGTTACGTGAAAAAACCAGAATCCAAAATTTCGTCGCAAGGCGATTACAGTTTTATTGCCCGGGCTGAAAAAGTTAGTCAGTACAAAGTCAACCTGATCTTGACAGCACCGACGCCCGCCGCCATTGATCGGCTCACCCAAACGCTCTACATCGTGCCGCGTATCGCCCACAGTGCGACGCCGCCTGCCCAGTGGAGCGCCAAACCCATCGGCACCGGACCCTACACCGTGGCTAGTTTTGCTGCTGGTCGCAAGGCCGAACTGGTGAAAAACCCAAACTATTACAAGGCCGATTGGGGAACGCCCAAACTCGACCGGATTACTGTGATTTCGCTGACGGACCCGCAAACCCGGATGGCGGAGCTCACCAGCGGCAAGGTGGACTTTGTTTGGGTGGTGTCGCTCGACCAGATGCAGCAACTCAAGTCTGCCAACCAGATCACGACCACCACCGGCGGCTCCAACGCCATTTCATTCCTGTCGCTCGACTCGCCCGCCCGCAGTGGCGTCAACCCCATGCAGGACAAGAATGTGCGCATGGCCATTGCTCATGTGATTGACCGCGCTGCGATCAGCAAGGAGCTGCGCGGCGGCAATAGCCAAGTGATCAATACGCCTTGCCACCCGCTACAGTTTGGGTGTACCCAGGAGGTGGTCACCTACGCGCATGATGTCAACAAGGCGAAAGCCTTCATGAAAGCCTCCGCCTTTCCCAACGGCTTTGAGTTGACGGTGTCGGCCTTTACTGAAAGCGGCCCTGTGGCAGAGGCTGTGATTGGCGATTTGCGTGAAATTGGTATTAAGGGCAAACTGGATTTCCGTGAAACTTCGGCTTGGGTCAAGGACTTCTTTGGTGGCAAACTCACGGCGGCGGTCGTGCCTTGGCCTTCCAGCGGCGTACGCGATGTCTCCGCCTTGGTGCCGGTGTTTTTTCAAGGCGGGCCTGGAGACTATGTTCGGGATGACGAAGTCATCAATTGGTTCAAGAGCGCCGGCTCAACCAGTAATGCCGCCGAACGCCGTCGCTTGTACAACCTAGGTTTTGAAAAAATGGCACGGGAAGCTCGGATTGTGCCGTTGATGACGGATGTCACTAACTATGCTTACCGCGCCGGCCTCGACTTCGCGCCGCCGGCCGATGGTTATCCCTTGATGTACCTCACCAGCTGGAAGAAATAGTCAAGGTGGGTTTCAGGCGTTGCCGTTGGTCGTCATGGCGCGTTTTTTAGCTGGGAAATTGCTTGAGGCATTCCTGGTGGCCCTGGCAGTCACCATCCTTACCTTTGGCTTAATTGCGTGGACTGGCGATCTGGCCATTTCCATTGGGGGTATGGATGCGTCAGCGCAAGATATTGAGCGACTTCGCAACCTCTATGGCCTGAACCGGCCACTGACCACGCAATACCTGGAGTGGTTGGGTGCGGTGCTGCATGGCGATTTTGGCACTTCCTTTTTTTCGAAGGAAGATGTGCTGACGCTGATTCTGTCGCGACTGCCGGTCACCTTTTCCCTTGCTGTGCTCGCGCTGCTGACCGGCCTTGCCGTGGCACTGCCTTTGGGCGTCTATGCCGCGACTCGCCCGGGCGCTTGGGTTGACCGGGCGGCCATGTCGGCGTCTGTATTGGGACAGTCGATGCCGCCCTATTGGACATCGCTGTTGCTCATGCTGTTGTTCGGGGTACACCTGAAGTGGTTGCCCATTTCCGGCTCCGACAGTTGGCAGAGTTTTGTCTTGCCGACCCTGTCCTTGGCGTGGTTCACTTTGCCCGTCCAACTGCGGTTGGCACGTGCCGGCATGATTGAGGTGCTGCGGGCTGATTACGTCCGCACGGCCCGGGCCAAGGGCCTGCCCAGCCGACGCGTCTTGTTCAAGCATGCTTTGCGTAATGCCATCTTGCCAGTGGTGTCGATCGCTGCGGTCCAACTGGGTTTCTTGCTGGGTGGGTCAATTGTGGTGGAGAGCGTGTTTGCGCTCAACGGCATTGGCCTGCTGGCGTGGAACGCCATCTTGCGCTCTGACTTTCCGGTGGTGCAAGCCATTGTGCTGATCGTCGCGCTAATTTTCGTGGCCCTTAATTTTTTGGCAGACATACTCAACGCCTACTTGGACCCGCGGGTGCGTGTGGGATGAGCCAGTGAACACCACGTTTTCTCCCGCGCTGGCTGCTGGCGCCGTCCAAGAGCTGGTCGTACCGCGCCCACGCTGGAGCTTCAGCTTGAAGGCTGGGTTGGCCTTGCTTGCTATTTTTGTGCTGTTGGCCTTGCTGGCCGGCGTGCTATCCCCCCATGATCCCTATGCCCAAAGTCTGGTGCGACGCATGCGACCGCCGGTGTGGTCTGGTGGCAGCTGGACCTACCCGTTGGGTACCGATGCCTTTGGTCGTGATTACCTGTCGCGCTTGTTGCATGGCACGCGCATCTCGCTAGCGGTAGGCCTGGGTGGCGCGGCCCTGTCGGCGGTCGTAGGGGTTTTATTTGGCGTGATGTCCGGTTACTTTGGGGGCTGGATCGACCGCATGGTGTCCTTTATTGTCTCGACTCGCTTGGCGCTGCCTTCGTTGCTGGTGGCGCTGGCAGTTTTGCAGATTGCGGGCAGCGGCTTGCTGATCGTGATCGTGGTCTTGGCCTTGACCCATTGGGATCGCTTCGCTGTGGTGATGCGCACCAGCGTGCGTCAAGTCTCTCAAATGGACTACATCGCTCGCGCCCGCTGCATGGGCAGTTCGGATGGGCGCATTCTGGCTCAGGACATTTTGCCCAACGTGATGGGCCATCTCGTGGTGATCTTTACTTTTGAAATGGCGCAGTGCATCCTGGCCGCGGCTGCGCTGAGCTTTCTTGGGCTGGGCATTCAGGCACCCGAGCCTTCGTGGGGTCTGATGATGGCGGAGGGCCGCAAGGTGATGACCGTTAACCCCTGGCTCATCAGCCTACCGGGCCTTGCTCTGATGCTCATGGTGTTGGCAGTCAATTTGTTGGGCGAAGGTCTGCGCGAACAATTGACCCCGGAGGCTCTGTCATGACTGACCAAGTCGCTGCGTTGCTGGTGGAGCAACTCAGCGTTGACATTGCCGTTGCGCAAGGCACATTGCATGCCGTTCGAGAGGTGGACTTGCGCCTTGAGCGCGGACGGACCCTTTGCCTGGTGGGTGAAAGTGGGTGTGGCAAATCAATGACAGCGCTGGCGCTGATGGGCCTGTTGCCTCGCAAAGCGGTCAGGTCAGCGAGGACACTCCGGGTGTTGGGCGACAACATCCTTGATCTTTCGCCAGAGGCCATCGGCCGCTGGCGTGGCGATCGAGTGGCGATGGTCTTTCAGGATGCCACCAGCGCGCTCAACCCGGCATTCAACATTGGGGTCCAATTGGTGGAGGGCCTGCTCTATCACCGTCCCGAAACTTCCCGTGAACAGGCTTGGCGCCGCGCGAAGGAGCTGCTGGAGATTTGTGGCGTGGCCCAGCCTGAGCAGCGCATGGGCCAGTACCCGCATCAACTCTCTGGTGGCTTACGGCAACGCGTCATGATTGCGATGGCGCTGATGACCGAGCCTGCACTGTTGATCGCCGACGAGCCCACAACGGCCTTGGATGCCACTATTCAATCGCAAATTTTGGACTTGCTGGTGGACCTGCAACAGCGCTTCAATCTGGCGCTGCTGTTGATCACCCATAACTTGGACGTGGTGCGGCGCATCGGCGATCGCGTGGCCATCTTGTACGCAGGGCAGGTTGTTGAAGAGGGTCCCACGGACGACATTTTGTCGCGTCCTGGCCATCCTTACACGCGCGCGCTGATGGCCTGCATGCCCGATATGCGACATGGGACGCCCGCGCGACTGGGCCACCTGACGGGCATCGTGCCGTCGTTGATGGGTGTTTTGCAGGGCTGCCAGTTTCGCAATCGGTGTTCAGCGGCGCATGCGGCTTGCGACCAGACCCCATCGATGAAACGCTTGAATGACCAGCACCATGTGGTGTGTTGGCTGGACGTTAAAACTTTGTCCTCGGCACCCGCGGCACCCACAGCGCCAGCGACTGAGCGCGCCAAGCCGCCGCAGCATGCGGAACAGGTGAAGCAGTCACCAGTCTTGCAGTGGCAGATGGTGCAAAAAAGCTATCCCGTTCGGCAAGGAGTTTTTGCGCGACGTCTGCAGTTGCAAGCGCTGCGCGGGGTTAACCTGTCCCTTGACCGTGGTGAGGTATTGGGCGTGGTGGGTGAAAGCGGAAGTGGAAAATCCACCCTGGCCAAGTTGGCCCTGGGTCTGGAGACGCCCACGCATGGTGTGGTGATGTTGCGCGGTCAGCCCGTGGCCGCCTACGACCGAATGGCGCGGGCGCGCCTGATTCAGCCGGTCTTTCAGGACCCCTATGCCTCTCTCAATCCCCGGCGATCGCTCACCGATACCTTGCGACTGGCGCTGGACATTCACCAGTTGGGCGCACCCTCGGAGCGCGCTCAAAAGGTGCGCCGCATGATGGATGTCTGCGGCCTGCCCACACGTGCCGAGCATTCACTCCCCTCGCAACTCTCGGGCGGTCAGCGGCAGCGCATGGCGCTGGCCAGTGCGCTCATTGTGGAACCGCAGACGGTGGTTTGCGATGAACCTACCAGCGCGCTTGATGCGTCGGTGCAGGCACAAATCCTCAATCTGCTGCAAGACCTGCGGCATGAGCTCAGCTTATCTTATGTATTGATCAGCCATGATTTGCATGTCATCCGGTACCTCGCGACCCGGGTGGCCGTGATGTACCTGGGCCATATCGTGGAGGAGCAGCCAACCGAGTCCTTGCTCAGGCGCCCACTGCACCCCTACACGCGTAGCTTGATCGCCTCGGCAGGGCAAGTTGGCAGTGGCCCCTTGACCGTCTTTGAAGGGCCCAACCCCATGTCGCCACCGCAGGGCTGCGCCTTCCATCCGCGTTGTTCGCTTGCCCAGGACATTTGCCGCCGAGAGGCACCTGCTGTGCAAGCCATTGGCGCGGCACGCTTGGCCTGCCATGTGGTTCAACTTCCATCTGCAATCACCCTCCATCCAGCATGACCTCCAAGCCCATACCCAACTTACAAGAGCCGGAATTGCCAGCGCACCTGGTGGCTCAATCGACGTACCGTCGTGATGGTCTGGCGGTGTTCGGCCCATTGAATGCGCGCCGAACAGCCCTCTTGGTGCTCAATATGCAAAATGCATGGATGGCACCGGACGCACCGTTTCGCCTCAGCCCCCTGCGCGAGCCTCGTGACGTGTTGGCCCGCATCCATCGTTTCGCCGCCCGCTTGCGTGACGGCGGTGGGCAGGTGGCCTGGATCAGAACCACCGTCGGCGCGGTGGGGACGCCGGCGTACTGGAGCACCTACTATGATCATTTCATCGAGCCGACCAAGCGTGCAATTGCGATCAAAGCACTGACGCCGGGCAACCCCTTGCACGCGTTGTATCCAGAGGTGCAAGTTGAAAGCCAGGACTGGGTGTTGGACAAAAGCCGTTTTAACGCGTTTGCGTTCAACGCGCATGATCTCGATGGCATGCTGCGCCAAGCCAACGTCGACACGGTGGTGGTCGCGGGTACCGCCACCAATGTCTGCTGCGAAACCACCATCCGCGACGCTATGACCCGAGACTATCGCACCTTCATGCCTCACAATCTGGTTGATGCGCCCACCGTCGACGCTCACCATGCCGGCCTACGCAGCGTCATGCAGGCGTTTGCCGATGTGCGCAGTGACTTCGACTTGACTTTTCAGTGAGCCTTTGGTGCTGATCAAATACCTGTTCACACCCGTTCACACCCGCGCCAGCACCAGTGCATTGCCCTGACCGCCGCCGATGCACAGCGTCACCAGGCCCTGGCGCCGCCCTCAACATTTACCACCGCCTCACTGAAGCCGAGCTCGCGCAGGCAGGCCAGAGTGATCGCTGCAAAGGTCTCGCTGATCTCCACCCACTCCATTTGCGCGCCTGACCAGTCGGCGCGCGCCAGCGCCTACCGCACTACCAGCACCGGCCCCTGTGTTCTGGCCAGGCGCGCTGCCAGCTGTGATGCTGCCGTCCGTGCCAGCATACACAGAACAACGTCAGAGGGTGTCATGGCAGACCTACTCAGGCAAATGAGCAGTCTGCTATTTGACGCAGGCGTCGACCACGCCGGCTTGATGCACTTCAGTCCAGGAAGCTCTTCTTCAGGTTCAGCGCAGCCTCATACAGGGCATTGCGCGGTGCGCCAGTGATCTGGGCGGCCAGCCGAACGGCCGTTTTCAAGGGTAGCTCGGCCAGCAACAATTGCAGCACACGCTGGTCCTCGCCGCTATCCGCCGGTACCGCAACCGGGTGCAGCACCAGCACAAATTCGCCGCGACACCGGTTCGGATCAGCAGCCAGCCAAGCCCCAAACCCCGCCGCTGGCAATTGGGCGATCTCCTCAAATTGCTTGGTCAGTTCGCGCCCGACCGTCACACCACGCTCTCCCAGCACCGCCAGCGCCCCGGCCAGGGCCTCAATGCGGTGGGGTGCCTCCAGCAACACCACGGCGCGGGTCTGTTGGGCCAACGCCGCCACGGCTTGAGCGCGTTCACCGGCTTTGCTGGGCAAGAAACCGGCAAAGACAAAGCCACTCGCGGCTGCCTCATTGCTAGCCATGCCTGCCACGCTGAGTGCCGCCGTGACGCTGCTGGCGCCTGGCAGCGGCACCACAGTCCTTGCCGCCGCTCGGGCCGCCGCCACCAGGCGAGCCCCGGGGTCGCTGATGGCGGGTGTGCCGGCATCGCTGACATAGGCCACCCGCTGCCCCTGAACCATCCGTTGCACCAGCTCTTCAGAGGCCTGTGTCTCATTGTGCTCATGCACTGCAAGCAACTGGGCTGCCGACTTGTCGATGCCATAGGCGCGCAGCAGGGCCTGGGTGTGGCGGGTGTCCTCGCAGGCGACCGTATCCGCCAACGCCAGCACGTGCAGGGCGCGTAGCGTGATGTCGGCCAGGTTGCCGATCGGTGTGGCGATCACATACAGCGCGCCGGGCGGATAATTCTGTCCAGCAGCGGCGTCAGCGGCGGCGCTTAAGGCATGGGCATAGGTGGAGCTCAATGGTATTTCCTCATGACAGGACTACGGGTGCCTCGGCGAGCACCAAAAGCGTCGGCGATGTCGCCGAAGACGCTGCCTTGCGCCATTTGCAGCAAGCCGGCCTGCGGCTGGTGCAACGCAATTATCGGACGCCTGGACGCGGTGGTGGCGAAATCGACCTGATCATGCGCACGCCAGACGGTACCACCGTGTTTGTCGAGGTACGTCGACGCGCCAGCGCGAGCTATGGTGGGGCGGGCGCCAGTATCAGTGCCACCAAGCAGCGACGCATCATCTTTGCGGCCCGGCATTACCTGATGCGCCCGCCCGTCATGCCGCCCTGCCGATTTGATGTGGTGCTGCTGGAGCCACAAGGCCTGCAGTGGTTGCCGGCGGCGTTTGATGCGGGTTAATGTCATGGCGGGCGGGTATCATCGCACTATGCTTGAGCTAAGAATTCAACAACACTTCATCGACAGCGCTGACCTGAAGTACCAGGCCGCACAGGTCCTGAGTGGTCCGATTGCAGCAGCGGTGCAGGCCATGCTGGCCTGTGTCACCAGCGGCGGTAAGGTGCTGGCTTGTGGCAACGGCGGCTCGGCTGCCGATGCCCAGCATTTCGCGGCCGAGTTTGTCGGGCGTTTTGAGCGCGAGAGGCCCGAGCTGGCGGCACTGGCACTCACCACCGACAGCTCCATCAGCACCGCGATTGCCAACGACTACGATTTCAGCATCATTTTCTCGCGTCAAGTGCGCGCTTTGGGTCAACCCGGTGATGTGCTGCTCGCGATCTCCACCAGCGGCAACTCGGGCAACGTGCTGGCGGCGATTGAGGCGGCCCACGAGCGTGAGATGGTTGTTGTGGGTTTGAGCGGACGTGGTGGCGGTAAAATGAGCCAAGTTTTGCGTGACACCGATGTCCATATCTGCGTGCCTCACGAGCGTACCGCGCGGGTGCAAGAAGTTCATATTTTGGCGTTGCACTGTATTTGCGACGCCGTCGATGCCCAATTACTTGGTGACCAGGAGACCCCCGAATGAAACTATTGACACACCCCATTTTGCACAAGTGCGTGCTGATTGCCTGCCTGACGGCTTCAGTGAGCGCCTGCGCGCCGATCCTGATGGGCGGCGCCGTGATGGTCTCATTGGTGGCCACTGACCGGCGTACCTCTGGTGCGCAGCTGGAGGATGAAAGTATTGAGCTGCGCGCTGCCAGCCGCCTTCGGGAAAACCTGGGCGAGCGGGTGCACATCAATGTCACCAGTTACAACCGGCAGGTGCTGCTCACTGGTGAGGTGCCTAGCGCCCAGGACCGCGTGCTAGCGGAGCAGCTCACGGCCAAGGTCGAGAATGTGCGCAGCACGGTCAATGAATTGGCTGTGTTGGGCAACACCAACCTGACGCAACGCGCTTCGGACGTTTTAGTCACCACCCGGGTTCGGGCCGGTCTGGTGGACGCCAAGGACCTGTTTGCCAACGCCTTCAAG
>CAXNFT010000071.1:0-10640 GCA_964201255.1 Rhodoferax sp. | reverse complement strand
CGGTCAGGCTCGACCAACACCCCGGTCTGGCCGCCAAGCGCGGGCAAAATCTGCGCCAGGATGGCCTGCGGCGACTCGCCGCGCGGGTTGTCGCTGGTCAGCACCACGCGGTCGGCATGGGCGGCGGCCATAGCCCCCATCAGCGGGCGTTTGCTGCTGTCGCGGTCACCACCACAGCCAAACAGGCACCACAGTCGCCCGCCGCGGGCCCGGGCCACTGGCTGTAAGGCCTGCAAGGCCTTGGCCAGGGCATCCGGGGTGTGGGCGTAGTCCACCACCGCCAATGGCTGGCCCGTCGCGCTCAGGCACTCCATCCGGCCCGGCACCGGGCCTAGGTTGGCGCAGGTTGCCACCACATCGCTCAATGTCACGTCCAAAGCGCGCAGGGTTGCCATGACGCCGAGCAGGTTGGCCACGTTGTAGTGGCCGATCAACGCGGTGGCCAGCCGGTGCTGCGCCTCGCCCTCGCACACCGTGAAACACAGGCCCTGCGCGCCCTGCTCGATGGCCTGGGCGCGAAGGCGGGCCGGCCCGGTGCAGGACACGGTCCAGAGTGCCAGGCCCTGGCTGCCCAGCTGAGTCGCCAATGCAGCGCCCTTGGGATCGTCGATGTTGACCACCGCTGCCTTTAGCCCAGGCCAGCGAAACAGGGCGGCCTTGGCATCCCAGTAAGCGGCCATGCTGCCGTGGTAGTCCAGGTGGTCCTGGGTGAAGTTGGTGAATATGGCGGTGTGCACCTGGGTACCGGCCAGCCGCTGCTCGGCCAGTCCAATGGACGAGGCTTCAATGGCACAGGCCTCTAGCCCTGCGTCGACAAAGTGGCGCAGGGTTTGTTGCAGCAGCACCGGGTCGGGCGTGGTCAGGCCGGTGGCCACAATGCTGTCAGGCCCTGCGGATGCCCCGGGCGACGGCACCTGACCCAGGCCCAAAGTGCCGATGAGGCCGCATGGAATGGCACTTTCTTGCTTTAAATTTGATAGCGCTTGCGCCAACCACCAGGCTGTAGAGGTCTTGCCGTTGGTGCCGGTCACGGCCAGTACGGCCAGCTGCTGAGAGGGCTGGTCAAAATAGGCGGCGGCAATCGGCCCGCTGTTGGCTTTGAGTGTGGTGCACGCGGCCACCCGGGCGTCGTCAAAGCCAAAGGCCTCTACCCCCTGCCACTCCACCAAACAGGCCGCCGCGCCGCGCGCCAGCACTTCGGGCACGAAGCGGCGGGCGTCGCTGGCTGCACCGGGCCAGGCGATGAAACCATCACCCGCCCGCACCCGCCGGCTGTCGGTACACAGGGTGCCGCCCACGCGCGTGCGCAACCAACGGGCGGCTTCAGCGGGCGATTGCAGCAACTCCATCAGAAGCTTTCCGGCTCAGCTTGGGCCACGATCTGTGGCTTGACGTTCATGTCGGGCTGGATGCCCAGCAGCCGCAGCGTCTGCTGCACGGTTTCGCTGAACACCGGCGCGGCCACATCACCGCCAAAGTACTTGCCAGCCGTGGGCTCATCAATCATCACGGCCACCACAATGCGCGGTTTGTCGATCGGCGCCAGGCCGACAAAGAAGCCGCGGTATTTTTTATCGGCGTAGCCACGACCCTCAACCTTGTGCGCCGTGCCGGTCTTGCCGCCCACCGAGTAGCCCATGGTCTGCGCCTTGGGTGCTGTGCCGCCCGGCCCGGCGGCCAGGTGCAACATGTTGCGCACCGCATTGGCGTGCCCTGTCTCCATCACCCGCACGCCAGCGGCGGGCTGAGTTGTCTTGAGCATGGTGACGGGCACCAGTTCGCCGTCTCGACCAAAAACGCTGTAGGCGTGCGCCAGCTGAAACAGGCTGGTGGACAGGCCATAGCCGTAACTCATGGTGGCCTGTTCAATCGGCTTCCAGGTCTTGTACGCGCGCAGCTTGCCGCTGACCGCGCCAGGGAAAGGCAGTTGCGGTTTTTGGCCTAGGCCAACCTGGCTGAACATGGTCCACATGTCGCGCGGCTGCATCTGCATGGCGATCTTGACCGTGCCGACGTTACTCGATTTCTGGATCACCTCATTGACGCTAAGCATTCCGTGCGGATGAGAATCGCTGATGGTGTTGTTGCCAATGTTGAATCGCCCGGGTGCGGTTTGGATCATGGTGGTCGGCGCCACCAGACCTTTGTCCAGCGCCAAACCGATGACAAAAGGTTTCATGGTGGAGCCGGGCTCGAAGGTGTCGGTCAGGGCGCGGTTACGCAACTGCTCGCCGCTGAGGTTCTGCCGGCGTGCCGGCGAGTAGCTGGGGTAATTGGCCAGCGCCAGCACCTCGCCGGTCTGGACATCCAGCACCACCACGCTGCCGGCTTTGGCCTTGTGCAGCAGCACCGCGTCGCGCAGCTTCTGGTAGGCAAAGAACTGAACTTTACTGTCTATGCTGAGCTGCAGGTCACGCCCATCGACCGGCGACACCTGCTCACCAACGGCCTCCACCACCCGGCCCCGGCCGTCCTTGATGACCCGGCGCGAGCCCGCACGCCCGGCCAGGTCCTTGTTGAAAGCCAACTCAATGCCTTCCTGGCCGATGTCCTCAACATTCGTGAACCCCACCACATGGGATGCGGCCTCGCCTTCGGGGTACTGGCGTTTGTACTCTTCCCTCAAATGAATGCCCTTGATTCCCAGGGCCATCACCTCCTTGGCCACACTGAGATCGACCTGCCGCTTGAGCCAGACAAAGCCCTTGTCTTCGTCGGCCAGTCGCTTGTCCAGCTCGGTCAAAGGCAGTTCGAGCAACTGCGCGAGTTGCTTGAGCCGAGCCGGGTCACGCTCCACGTCCTCAGGGACAGCCCAAATGCTGGGCGCGGGAACGCTGGACGCCAAAATCAGGCCGTTGCGGTCCAGCACCCTGCCACGGTTGGCCGGCAGGTCGAGCGTGCGGGCAAAACGCACAGCCCCCTTTTGCTTAAAAAAATCATTTTCAATCACCTGAATGTAGACGGCACGCGCTGCCAGCACACCAAAGCCAAGGGCAATCATCGCCACGATCAATTTGCTGCGCCAGACCGGTGCTCGGCTGGTCAACAGTGGGCTGGAGGTGTAGGCGATGCTGCGGCTCATGGCTTCACCGCCTCGGACGGGGCGGCGCTGACAGCGCCAGCCGTGGCGCCGGCGTTCACATAGTGGGTGATCGCCGGGGTAGCCGCGCGCATCTGCAAGCGCTCGCGGGCGAGTTTTTCTACCCGCAAAGGCGTGGCCTGGGCACGTTTCTCCACCTGCATGCGTTCATTTTCAGTCTCAAGGAGGCGGGCCTCATTCAGGGCCTTGTCCATGGCAGAGAACAGGCGACGCGACTCGTACTGCACATTCACCAAGTACAGCGCGCTGGCCAATACGGCCAACAACAGAAACAAATTAAGCCGGGTCATTGCCATAGCCTCAGGCGGCGCTCCGTTCGGCCACGCGCATGATGGCGCTTCGGGCTCGCGGGTTGGCTGCCACCTCGGCGGCACCGGGTTTGATGCGGTCCAAGGCCTTGAGCTTCATGACGCGGGGTGCGGCAAACGGAGCTCGGCGGTCGTAGGGATCGCTGGCGTGGCGGGCAATGAACTGTTTGACCATGCGATCCTCCAGCGAATGAAAACTGATCACCACCAGGCGTCCACCAGGCGCCAGAACATCCAAACTGGCAGCTAAGGCCTGTTGCAATTCTTCAAGCTCAGCGTTGATGAAAATCCGAAAAGCCTGAAATGTGCGCGTTGCAGGGTTTTGACCCGGCTCGCGGGTTTTGACCGTGTCAGCCACGAGCTGGGCCAATTCGGTGGTGCTTGACATTGGGCCCCGTTCCTGTCGGCGAGCAACAATCGCCTTTGCAATGGCGCCAGCAAACCGTTCTTCACCGTAGTCACGTATCACCTCTGTTATTTGAGCCAGTTCGGCCGTATGCAGCCACTGCGCCACGCTCTGGCCGCGTGAGGTGTCCATGCGCATGTCCAGCGGGCCTTCGAAGCGAAAACTGAAGCCGCGCGCCGGGTTGTCGATCTGCGGCGAGCTGATGCCCAAGTCCAACAAGACCCCGGCCAAACTGGCCGCTGGCAGTTCGCCCAGCTGGCCAAACGCCTGGTGCCGGATTGAAAAGCGCGGGTCCTGCAGCGCAGCCGCTGCGGCCAGCGCCTCGGGGTCCTTGTCGAAGGCCACCAGTCGGCCAGCCGCGTCCAAGCGCGACAAGATCAACCGCGAGTGACCGCCACGCCCAAAGGTGGCGTCCACGTAGGTCCCGGCCGCCGAGCCGGGCGCGCCCAGCAACGCTTCCACCGCTTCGTTCAACAAAACGGTGGTGTGTGACCATGCTGTGTTCACCGCCGGTCCTAGAAAGAAAAGTCCTTGAAGACGTCGGGCATCGCACCCTGCATCGCCTGCGCCTCCTGCGCCTCGTAGGTGGCCTTGTCCCACAACTCGAAGTGGTTCCCCATGCCCAGCAGCATGGTGTCGCGACTGATGCCGGCAGCGGCGCGTAGTTCGGGTGATACCAGCACACGGCCGGTGCCGTCCATCTCGACGTCCATCGCATTGCCCAGAAAGATGCGTTTCCACCACTGCGCTGACATCGGCAAGGTGGCCACCCGTTCGCGGAATTTCTCCCACTCGGGACGCGGAAACACCATCAGGCAACCGTGCGGGTGTTTGGTCAGGGTCAGCTGGCCGCCAGCCGTGGCGCTCAGGACGTCACGATGCCGAGTTGGCACCGACAGGCGCCCCTTGGCATCCAGACTCAATGACGAAGCCCCTTGAAACACGACGGTACACCTACTTTTGATGTTGACTCAAGAAAGGAAAGTACTAAGGCACTTTTCACCACTTAATTGCACTTTTTTGCACTGTATCAGCAAATGCGCAGAAAAGCGATGGTCTAGCGCCCCGCATCGCTTATTTTTTCTAATGAAATCAAGGACTTAGAAGCGACTCTGCCGGTAAAAACCGGCAGAAATCTGTTCTAAATTAAGCACTTAGCACTGGTTGTGAAAGTGAAAGATGAAGCCAATGCCAAGCACCGGCCGCCGTGACGCTTACAAAATATAGCGGGACAGGTCCTCGTCGCGGCTGAGTTCGCCCAGCCGGGAGTCCACGTAGGCGGCGTCCACCGTCACGGTCTGGCCAGCCAGGGTGGTGGCGTTGAAGCTGACTTCGTCGAGCAAGCGCTCCATCACGGTGGAGAGGCGCCTGGCGCCGATGTTTTCGGTGCGCTCGTTGACGTCAAATGCGGTCTGCGCCAGCCGCGCGATGCCTGCCTCTGTGAAGTCGATGTGCACTTCTTCGGTCGCCAGCAGCGCCTGGTACTGGCGCACCAACGAGGCATGGGTTTGCGTCAGGATAGCCACAAAATCCTGCACCGAGAGCGATTGGAGTTCAACCCGGATCGGAAAGCGGCCCTGCAGCTCGGGAATCAGATCGCTCGGCTTGCTCAGGTGAAAGGCACCCGAGGCAATGAACAGAATGTGGTCGGTCTTGACCGGGCCGTACTTGGTCGAGACCGTGGTGCCCTCCACCAGCGGCAGCAAGTCCCGCTGCACGCCCTGTCGTGACACCTCGGCGCCCTGCCCCTCGCTGCGCGAGGTGACCTTGTCGATCTCGTCGATGAACACAATGCCGTTCTGCTCCAGCATCTGGAGCGCTTGGGCGCGGATCTCGTCCTCGTTGATCAGTTTTGCGGCTTCTTCGTCGGCCAACACCTTCAGCGCCTCATTGATCGGCAGCTTGCGCGTCTGGCGCTTGCCCTGCCCCATCTGGCCAAACAGACCGCGCAGCTGCTCGGTCATCTCCTCCATGCCGGCCGGGCCCATGACTTCGAGCGCCGGGGCCGGCCGCGCCACATCGACTTCAATGCTGCGCTCGGCCAGTTGGCCTTCGCGCAGCTTCTTGCGAAAGCTCTGTCGAGTGGCGCTTTCAGGCTCGCCGCCGGGCTGAAAGCCGAACTCGCCGCGCGGCGGCGGCAGCAGGATGTCCAGCACCCGGTCTTCGGCCGCGTCCAGGGCCCGCTCGCGCACCTTGGCCATTTCGCTGCTGCGGGTCTGCTTGACCGCAATCTCGGCCAGGTCGCGAATGATGGCGTCCACATCCTTGCCCACATAACCGACCTCGGTGAATTTGGTGGCCTCAACCTTGATGAAAGGTGCATCGGCCAGCCGTGCCAGGCGCCGCGCGATCTCGGTCTTGCCGACCCCGGTGGGGCCAATCATCAGGATGTTCTTAGGCGTGATCTCGGCGCGCAGGCCGGGCTCCACCTGTTGGCGGCGCCAGCGGTTTCGCAGCGCTATGGCCACGGCACGTTTGGCCTGGGCCTGCCCGACGATGTGCCGGTCAAGTTCGGCGACGATGTCCTGTGGCGTCATGGCAGGGTCTCGATGGTGTGGTTCATGTTGGTGTAAATGCACAGCTCGCCGGCAATCTCAAGCGAACGGCGCACGATGTCCTGGGCCGATAGCTCGGTGTGGTTCAGCAGGGCCAAGGCGGCGGCTTGGGCGTAGGCACCGCCCGAGCCAATGGTGACCACGCCGTGCTCAGGCTCCAGCACATCACCGTTGCCGGTGATGATCAAAGAGGCATCGCGATCGGCCACTGCCAGCATGGCCTCCAGACGGCGCAGCACTCGGTCGGTGCGCCAGTCTTTGGTCAGCTCGATGGCGGCGCGCACCAGGTGGCCTTGGTGCTTCTCCAGCTTGGCCTCAAAGCGCTCGAACAGGGTGAAGGCATCGGCAGTGGCGCCGGCAAAACCGGCCAACACTTTGCCATGGTAGAGCTTACGTACCTTGCGCGCCGTGCCCTTGACCACGATGTTGCCGAGCGTCACCTGGCCGTCGCCGCCGATGGCGACCTGCGGTCCGTCGGGCGTGTTACGCCGCACACTGATGATGGTTGTGCCGTGAAATTGTTCCATGAGGGTCTCAAGTCAGGTTGACGCGGGCAAAAACAAGGTGCGCGCCGTCTACAGTTCACAAAATACCCAGCTTAACGCGTGCGCAGCACCACTTCGGCATGCTGGTCGATGCCGATCACGTGAAAAAACGCGGCCACCAGGTGGGGCACATCGTCAAACCGCACGGTACAGCCAGCCTGCTGGCGCGCCATGGCCCAGTTGAGCAGGGTTCCGGCAGCTGAAAAATCAACCCGAACCAACTCTGCACATGACACCGAGACCGGCACGCCCGCGGACAGCGGGCGCTGCAGTTCAGCCAGTGTCACCGGCATGTCCCCCCGCAACTCACCACGCAGCATCCATTCTGGGGTCGCCCAGGCGCCAATGCCCTTTGTCTGCGCGTTGGCCGCAATGGCCGGCAAGGGCGGGGCTAAGGGCGCCGACGCGTCAGGCGCCAGGGCGTCCGGCACCGAGAACCAGCCCGGCACACCCCGCTCAAAGTGTCGGCCATACTCTTTGGCTACCGAGTCAAACAGTGTTCGCTGACCGGTGGTGCGACCCAAGTCCAGCAGGGCCGCGGCCCAGCGCCGCGCCGCGTCTGACTCGGCCGGCGCTGCCCGCAAGGCAGTCAACAGCGCCTGCTGGGCACCCGCGAGGTCGCCATTGGCAAAGCTCAGGGCAGCCTGCTCCAGCTCAACATCAGGTGCGGGCACTGTGGGTTCGATGGTCAACAGGCCGGTCGCCATGAACTCACTCGCCAAACCAAGGGCCTCGGACGGCCGCCAAGCGTCAGCTGGCGACAGCGGGTCAACCATGGCAATCGCCAGTTGGGTGGCTTCAAACCCGGTGGCCTCCCAGGCGTCCGCACTGGGGCTACGAGTGTTGAGCCGGGTCGAGGCGAAGGCCCGGTCCCGGGCAACGGTGTCAACCGGCGCATTGGCACCGGAAGGCGACGGCAAGGGTTGCATGCCGACCCCTCCGCCACCAACTCGCCCCCTCCACCAGTGGCGCGACATCTGGGCCTCAATCGCATCAATTTTTAGGATGGTGAGCGACTGAGCCTCAGGGTGGGGCAGCAGGCTGCTGTGAAAATAGGCCTCAGCAGCCGCGTCAGCGGACTCGGGGGCCGTGCCCAGCCCCTGCCGCCTCAGTTGACGAAGTCGGTCGAGCTCCTCCCGCCGCACTTGGTCATTTTTGCGTTTGCGCTCGATGGTTTGTTTGAGCGCGCGTTTGCCAAAGCTGCTTTCAGCAGAACCGGCCATCGTCGCTTCTGGACGGCCGGCCACGCCGACCCGCTGCAGCAGGCCGGACAGCCGGTCAAGCCAGCCCGTATTGCCGCTTGGTTTGAACATGCACGCTGCCGCGAGTGCTCAGAACGCCCGCGTCGGGTCAGTCGCCAAACATTTTTTGCTTGAGTTCCCGACGCTGCTGAGCCTCCAGACACAGGGTCGCAGTGGGTCGTGCCAGCAGGCGACCAACGCCGATCGATTCACCGGTTTCGTCACAGTAGCCGTAGTCACCCGTGTCGATGCGCATGATGGACTGCTCAATTTTCTTGAGGAGCTTGCGTTCCCGGTCGCGGGTGCGCAGCTCCAAGGCGTGCTCTTCTTCAATGGTGGCGCGATCGGCCGGATCGGGCACGACGACTGTGTCTTCGCGCAGATGCTCCGTGGTGTCGACCGCGTTGCTCTGGATTTCCAACTTGAGACTGACCAGCTTGCCCCGGAAATAGGCCAACTGCACGCCGTTCATGTAGACCTCGTCGGGCATGGCCATGAGGTCAGCGTCTGTCAGCTGGGCCAGCGGCTTGGTTTTCCAGTTGTTGGCCCGCTTCGGGTCTTTTTTGATGGCGGAGGCCAGCGGTGGCACGATCAGCGGCACCGGTATGGTCTGGGTGTAACTGGCTTTGGCGGCGGTCGATGCCACCGACTGGGCCATCGAAGGCACGGTCAGTTGCGCCAGGCGCGATGATGGTCGTCCCGCACGGGGCGGCACCGACGGCACCGAAGGCACCGACGCACTGATTTGAACTGGGGCAATAACCTGGGCAGTCACAACTTTGTCTGGTACAACTTTCACGGATTCCTTGAGTTGGACTTTCACTGGCGCTTGAACAGGCTTGGCCATGACAGCAGCCTTGGTCGGCACGGGTTTCTTTGGCGCTGGCTTGACTGAGGTCTTGACCGGCGTCGGGTCTTTTTTGGCGGGGGTCGCCTTTGGGGCGCTCTTCACGGGCACCTTGGTGGCGGACTTGGCGACAGGGGCCGCAACGGGCTTACCCTTGATAGATGAGGCGGTCTTGGCGGACGCTGCCTTGGCTTTTCCGGACTCAGCTTTCACGTCGTATCTCCTCGCAGAATGCGCATGCATATGCAATTCGCTGGTGACTCGATGCCGGCTACCGCCTGCTCGACCTCACCCCATCACCTTCAAATTTTCAGCAAATCGCTCTTATCAGATTGCTTTTACTGATCATCTTCGGCGCGCGAGTGTACAGGTTTCGGCAAGGCAAATACCGTCAATTGAAAAATCGAGGCAAACCGGGCCATCTGCGCCGGTCCTGAGCACCACTCAAACGACCAGGCACTGCGTCAGGCCCTGCAAAAAGATGTCGCGAGGCAGTTCAATACCGATAAAGACCATTTTGCTGCCGCGCGCCTCGTCGGCACCCCAGGCTGGACCAAGATCACTGCCCATGAGCTGGTGAACGCCCTGGAAAATCACCTTGCGATCAGTGCCTTTCATGTGCAGCACACCTTTGTAACGCAGCATGCGCGGGCCATAGATATTCACCACGGCGCCCAAAAAATCCTCCAGGCGGGCTGGGTCAAACGGCTTGTCAGACTTGAAGACAAAACTTTTTACATCGTCGTCATGGTGATGGTGGTGACCGTGGCCAGCAGGCTCGTCCTGGTGCGAGGGATGGTCGCAGTGCTCGCCGTGGACATGGTCATCGTGGCCTTCGTGACCATGATCGTGACCATGATCGTGATCGTGATCATGGCCGTGGTCATGGCCGTGATCGTGATCGTGCGCCTCGTCCTTCAGAAAATCAGGGTCAATATCCAGTTTGGCATTGAGGTTAAAGCCGCGCAGGTCAAACACCTCGGCCAGGCTGACTTCGCCAAAATGCACGGCTTTTTGCGGGGCCCTCGGGTTCATGTGCTTGAGCCGGTGCATCAGCGCATCCACCTCGGCCGGCGCCACCAGATCGGTCTTGCTGATGAAGATCTGGTCGGCAAAACCTACCTGCCGTCGGGCCTCCTGACGGTCGTTGAGCTGAGTGGCGGCGTGCTTGGCGTCGACCAGCGTCAAAATCGAGTCCAACAGGTAGCTTTCAGCGATTTCGTCGTCCATGAAGAAAGTCTGCGCCACCGGGCCGGGGTCGGCCAAGCCAGTGGTCTCAATCACCACCCGGTCAAACACCAGCTCGCCTGTGCGCTTTTTCTCGGCCAGATCGCGCAATGCGCCACGCAGGTCTTCGCGGATGGTGCAGCAGATGCAGCCATTGCTCATCTGGATGATCTGCTCCTGGGTGTCGGACACCAGGATGTCGCTGTCGATGTTTTCCTCGCCGAACTCGTTCTCAATCACCGCGATTTTCTGTCCATGGGCCTCAGACAGCACGCGCTTGAGCAGCGTGGTTTTGCCAGAGCCGAGGAAACCGGTGAGTATGGTGGCGGGAATGAGTGACATGGCAATCCTGGGTGGGCTAAGAAGTCCTGGATTCCCGCCTACGCGGGAATGACGAGGGAGGGCGGGAAT
>CAXNFT010000070.1:0-10672 GCA_964201255.1 Rhodoferax sp. | reverse complement strand
CTGCGCAATGTACGGCGCTTCTTCATCGTCGAGCATGCCCATGAGTACCCGTTTTGCTCGCAGCTGGCATCGGGCTGGGACAAGCCCTGGATCCTGTACGTGGCAGCCCTGTTTCACGACATCGCCAAGGGCCGTGGCGGCGACCATTCCGAGCTCGGCGCGCTGGAGGTACGGCGGTTTTGCCGCCACCATGGCATCGGGCGAGAAGACAGCAGCCTGATCGAGTTCCTGGTGCAGGAGCACCTGACCATGAGCCGGGTCGCGCAAAAATCAGACCTCAGCGATGCCGACGTGATTGCCGCTTTTGCCAAGCGGGTCGGCAGCGAACGACAGCTGACGGCGCTGTACCTGCTCACGGTCGCCGATATTCGCGGCACCAGCCCCAAGGTCTGGAACGCCTGGAAGGGCAAGCTGCTGGAAGACCTTTACCACCTGACTCTGCGGGTTTTGGGCGGACGGGCGCCGGACCCGCAGGCCGAAGTGGAAGCGCGCAAACGCGACGCCCTGATCATGCTGGCGCTGCACAGCCTGCCCTTTGAAGCTCACAAGCCCCTGTGGGACACCTTGGATGCCGCTTACTTCATGCGTCACGACGCAGCCGACATCGCATGGCATACACGGCAGTTGTCGCGCCATATTGGCAGTGGCAAGTCGATCGTTCGGGCCCACCAGTCCCCGCTGGGCGAGGGCTTGCAGGTGCTGGTGTACACGCCCGACCAGCCCGACCTGTTCGCCCGCATCTGCGGCTACTTTGACCAAGGCGGCTTCAGCATTCTGGACGCGCGCGTTCACACAGCCCGCAATGGCTACGCCATCGACACCTTTCAGGTGGTGGACGCCAGCATGACCGAACACTACCGAGAACTCATTAGCATGGTCGAAAGTGAGCTGAGCCGAGCAATTGCCCAAACAGGACCCTTGCCACCACCGGGCCGCGGCCGGGTCTCACGGCGGGTCAAGAGCTTTCCTGTGGCGCCACGCGTGACGCTCAGGCCTGACGAAAAAGCCCAGCGCTGGCTGCTCAATATTGCCGCAAGCGACCGGGTCGGGCTGCTCTACAGCGTGGCGCGGGTGCTGGCGCGCCACAACATCAACTTGCAGTTGGCCAAGATTGCCACCCTGGGCGAGCGCGTTGACGACACTTTTTTGATCCAGGGCGCCGAGTTGCAGCACAACCGCACCCAGATCGCGATCGAGACAGAACTGCTGGAGGCGCTGGCCTGAGGCCATCGTTCAGTGCCCAGTGCAGTGCCACCCCAGCCTGTCTAGGCGTGCTCGGGCTCCGCGAAACGCGCCGCAATCTCGCGAAAGTCGTCTTGAACCGCGACAAAGGCGTCCAGCACGTCGGGGTCAAACTGGGTGCCCCGGCCTTCGAGAACGATACCGCACGACACCTCGTGGCTAAACGCCGGTTTGTAGACGCGCCGGGTGGTCAAGGCATCGTAGACATCGGCCAACGCCATCAGGCGGGCGGGCAGCGGAATGTCATCGCCTTGCAGCCCCTGAGGGTAGCCAGAGCCATCCCATTTTTCATGGTGCGACAAGGAAATAGCCTTGGCAATGCGTAAGAAAGGCACCTCGTGGCCCAACTCCTGCTCAGCCCGGGTGATCGCGTCGCGACCCATGGAGGCGTGCATTTTCATGATCTCAAACTCACCCGGGTCCAGTTTGCCGGGCTTGAGCAAAATATGGTCCGGAATACCTACCTTTCCGATGTCGTGCAGGGGCGCCGACTTGAACAGCAGGTCAATGTGCCGATCGGTCAGCCAGTCTGAATGTTTGGGATGACCTCGCAACTGTTCGGCCAAGCGCTTCACAAAGTGCTGGGTACGCTTGATGTGGTTACCAGTTTCGTTGTCACGCGTTTCTGCCAGCGAAGCCATGGTGAGCACCATGGCGTCCTGCAGATCCTGAATTTCGACAGTTCGCTTAGCCACCTGCACTTCAAGAAAGTCGCCCTTGCCGCGCAGAAAATCGGCCGCTGACTTGAACATCAGCTGCATCTTGATGCGCGCCAGCATGATCGGCGGGCTGATAGGCTTCACGATGTAGTCCACCGCGCCCAGGGCCAGGCCCAGGGTTTCGTCCTCGATCTCAGCCTTGGCAGTCAGGAACATCACCGGAATATCTTCGGTAGCGGGGTCTCGCTTCAGGCGACGGCAGACCTCATAGCCATCCATGCCAGGCATCATGATGTCAAGCAGGATCAAAGATGGCGGCTGCGCCTGCACCAGTTTGAGCGCCCGCTCGCCACTGGTGGCTACTTTCACCCGGTAATCGTCCTTGAGCAAATCGGTCATCAGGCTCAGGTTGTCCGGGGTATCGTCTACCACCAGAATAATTGGCTTTTCGTGATACACAAGAAATGGTTCCATCTACACCTCTGTCGTCTGATCGACTCGCCTGCTGCGCAGCAAAGCGAGCCCAAATATATTGATAGCCTGTTTAACATCAAACTGCCGCAGCAGTTCGCCATGCTCGGCCACCCAAGTCTGCGCCATTGGGTCGCCATCTTTCAGCAGGTCAAACCGCCGGTCGGCAATCATAGCCAACAAGCGTTCAGTCGCCTGGCCCCGGGCCTCAATGTGCGTTTGTAGCAGGGTCATCGGTGGTGCCGCACGGATGGCCGCCTCGATCTCACCAGCCTGCACCTGTATTCAATCGTCTTCGGCGGCATCCAGACCAGGAAACAGCACCGAGGTGAAGCCAAACTGCGTAAAGTCGCGCACCCGCATCGGGTAAAGCTTGCCCTGCAAGTGGTCGCACTCGTGTTGCACCACGCGCGCATGAAAATCCTCGACAGTGCGCTCAATCGGATCACCAAACGGATCAAAGCCGGCGTAATGGATGCGCTGACAACGCGGCACCCTGGCGCGCAGACCAGGCACGGACAGGCAGCCCTCCCAGTCCTCGACCCACCGGGGGTCCGCATCACCCGGTGCTGCGATTGGGGTAATCACCGGGTTGATCAGGACCGTGCGCGGCACGGGCGGCGCCAGCGGGTAACGCGGGTTGGGCGCATTGGTGCCAAAGATCACCAGCTGCAGGTCAACCCCGATTTGCGGCGCCGCCAGCCCGGCACCATTTGCCGCATGCATGGTGTCGAGCATGTCGCTCACCAGCAGGTGGAGTTCATCGGTATCGAAAGCAGTCACGGGTTTAGCCACACGCAGCAGGCGCGGGTCGCCCATCAGCAGGATGTCACGTACCGCCATTCAACAACTCCTTCAGTTCGTTTTCGTCAATCACAGCCACCCCCAGCTCAAGCGCCTTGGCGAGCTTGCTGCCGGCCTCGGCACCTGCGAGCAGGTAGTGGGTCTTCTTGCTGACCGAGCCAGCCACCTTGCCGCCCGCGCCCTCGATCAGGTCTTTAGCCTCGTCGCGGCTCAGGGTAGGCAAAGTGCCGGTGATCACAAAGGTTTTGCCGGCCAGCGGGGTGGGTAGACGCTCAGCTGGGGCGCCCTCCTCCCAATGCAGGCCGCAGGCGCGCAGCTGCGCCACCACCTCCCGGTTGTGGGCCTGCTCAAAAAAGGTGCGCAGGCTTTGCGCCACCACGGGGCCAATGTCACTCACCTCCAGCAGGCGCTCCAGCGGCGCGTCCATGATGGCGTCCAGGCTACCGAAATGCCGTGCCAGCGCTTTGGCGGTCGCCTCGCCCACATGGCGAATACCCAGACCAAACAGAAAGCGCGGCAAGGTGGTTTGCTTTGATTTTTGTAGCGCATCCACGATGTTCTGCGCCGATTTGTCGGCCATGCGGTCCAAAGCGGCAAGCGATGTCAGGCCCAGCCGGTACAGGTCTGGCAGGTTGCGGATGATGCCGCTGTCCACCATTTGCTCCACCAGTTTGTCGCCCAGGCCCTCCACCTCGACCGCCCGGCGCTGGGCAAAGTGCAGGATGGCCTGCTTGCGCTGCGCGCTGCAGAACAGACCGCCACTGCAGCGGTGATCGGCCTCGCCCTCCTCCCGCACCGCCGCGCTGCCGCACACCGGGCACTGGGTCGGCATGGCAAACACCGTTGCATCAGGCAAGCGCTTCTCGGGCAGTACGGACACCACCTCTGGAATGACGTCGCCGGCACGTCGCACCACCACGGTATCACCCACGCGCACGTCCTTGCGCCGGGCCTCGTCCTCGTTGTGCAGGGTGGCGTTGGTGACGGTGACGCCGCCCACGAACACTGGCGCGAGCTTGGCCACTGGGGTGAGCTTGCCAGTGCGGCCCACCTGTACGTCGATCGCCAGTACCGTGGTGAGTTGCTCTTGCGCCGGGAACTTGTGGGCCACCGCCCAGCGCGGCTCGCGGCTCACAAAGCCCATGCGCTGCTGGAGCGCCAAGCCATTCACCTTGTAGACGACGCCATCGATGTCAAAGGGCAGCGCGTCACGCTGGCGGGCAATGCGCTCGTAGTATGCTACTAATTCAGTAGCGTCTAAGGCAATGGTGGCAAGACTTGAGACCGGAAAACCCCAATATTTCAAGCTTTGCAGCAAGCCATGGTGGGTGGCAAAAACCGGCCCGCCTGCCTCGGCTGGCGTGACCTCGCCCAAGCCATAGGCAAAAAAACTCAAGGGGCGTTGCGCTGCAATGGCAGGGTCAAGTTGGCGTACCGCACCGGCGGCGGCATTGCGCGGGTTGACAAAGGTTTTCTGGCCGGCAGCCCGTTGACGCTCGTTGAGCGCTTCAAAATCGGCGCGTCCCATGTAGACCTCGCCCCGCACCTCAAGCACCGGCGGTGCTGGCAGCGCCCCGGGCATGGCGGTATCCAGACGCAGCGGAATCTGTCCGATGGTGCGGATGTTTTGTGTCACGTCCTCACCCAGTTCGCCGTCGCCGCGGGTGGCCGCCTGCACCAGCACGCCGTGTTCATACCTCAGGCTCATGGCCAGGCCGTCGAACTTGAGCTCTGCCACGTACTCGATCACCGGCCCAGCCTCTACCAGCGCAAGTTCCCGGCGCACCCTGGCGTCAAAATTAAGCGCCCCAGAGGCCTCGGTGTCAGTCTCGGTGCGGATGCTGAGCATGGGCATGGCATGCCGCACGCTGGCGAAGGCCGGCAGCGGTGCGGCGCCCACGCGCTGGGTGGGCGAATCGGCACTGACCAGTTTCGGGTGCGCTGCCTCGATCGACTGCAACTCACGAAACAGCCGGTCGTACTCAGCATCGGGAATGGTGGGAGCATCCAGCACGTGGTAGCGGTGCGCATGTTCATGCAGCACCTGCCGCAGCTGGGTCAGGGCCGCCAGATCCGCCGACGGTGACGCAGCATCAAACAAATCAGGGGTTTGCATGGCCAGTGGCACCGTCACGCGGCCTCAAGAAAACAAACGTCGTGCCAGACTTGAGCCAGCACCCAGCTCACGCTGCGCCAGGTTGTCGTAAAGCAGAGTCAGGTCGGCAGCAATCCCGTCCAGTGCCACCGCACCGAGGGGCACGCCCTGGTGGTCCATTAACAGGCCGTCCATGCTGGCAGCCAAGGCCAAAGCCGCCTCGCGCATGCGCTCAAAGGGCTGCTCCTCGCGATCCACCTGAGGCACATCCAGGCTAAGCGCCAGCTCCCGTATTGCCGACTGCGCCGGGTCATCAGCCAGTGCCGCCTGCGTGTCAAAGCTCAGACCCAGTACCGGCGGCAGGCCGGGCGTGGCAGCTGCAATCACCATGCGTCCTGGGACCGCGCCGGCCACAAAGCCGAGCCGGGCTGCGCTTTGCTGCACATACCCTGGGCTCCAGGCCGCGTGACGCGCGCGCAGCAGGAAGCCCAGCTGGGCATCATGTTCGCTGGCAAATTGGTCCAACTCCCGCGCACGCGCGACCTCCTCCTGCATTTCGGGAAACTCCGGAGTGCCGTTAACGGCGTCGCAAAAAGCCTGGGTTTTTATGACAAATTCAGAGTACTCAATGTCGTTGAGCGCCCCGGCACGGTTGGCCAGTTGTACGCCGGCTTGAAACGCGCTGTAGCGTTCGCCCGGTACCGGTACCTCCCAACGCTGCGCCGACTCGTTGTAGCCCTCGATCGCAAAGGGCTTGCTGCCCACGCGCCGGGTCGGCGGCATCGCTGCCAAGGCGGCATCGCCCGAGACCGGGCCGTCCAGATTGATGCTGGCCAGCACATCGATCAGCGCATCCAGCAGGGGCTTTTTTTCAGGCAAGGGCAGCGGGAAATGCGACAACTCGAAGGCGGCAGCATCCAAGGCAGGCTCGCCCCTTTCTGCCGAAGCTGCGGCAGGGCTCTCGGCCTCATTCGAAGCCTGTCGCGGCGCATGGCGACGCGACACCCAGACGCCATGCAAGGCGACCGCCAGTAACAGCACCGCACCCGCCAGCGCCAACCCAATCTGCAGTGGGCTAACGTTCATCAGGCTGCCTCCGCCAAAGAAACCGCGACATCCATGTCCACCGCCACGATGCGTGAGACGCCCTGCTCCTGCATGGTCACGCCAATCAATTGCTCGGCCATTTCCATCGCTATCTTGTTGTGGCTAATGAACAGGAACTGGGTCTCGCGGCTCATTCTGGTCACCAAGCGGGCGTAACGCTCGGTGTTGGCGTCGTCCAGCGGAGCGTCGACCTCGTCAAGCAGGCAAAACGGCGCTGGATTGAGCTGAAAAATGGCGAATACCAGCGCAATCGCAGTCAAGGCCTTTTCGCCGCCGGACAGCAGGTGGATGGTTTGGTTTTTCTTGCCAGGTGGTTGCGCAATCACCTGCACACCAGAATCAAGAATTTCGTCCCCGGTGATCACCAGGCGCGCGTTGCCGCCGCCAAACAACTCCGGGAACATCCTGCCAAAGTGCAGGTTCACCGTGTTGAAGGTGCCCGACAACAGTTCCCGGGTTTCGCCGTCGATCTTGCGGATCGCGTCTTCCAGCGTGGTCATGGCCTCAATCAGGTCAGCCGACTGCGCATCCAGAAACTGCTTACGCTCACGCACCACGCCGAGTTCGTCCAGCGCCGCCAGATTGACCGCACCCAGCGCCGCAATCTCGCGGTTGAGCCGATCGATCTCCGGCTGCAAACCGGTCAAGCGCACGGGGCCAGCCTCAACCGAGGCTTTCAGGGCCAGCAGGTCGGCCTGGGCATCGGCCAGCAACTGCGCGTACTGCTCAAAACCCAGGCGCGCCGCTTGCTCGCGCAGCTGGAATTCCGTGATGCGCTGGCGCAGTGGCTCAAGCTCACGCTCGAGCTGCATGCGCCGTTCGTCACTGGCCCGCAGCCGAGCCGTCAGGTCATCGTACTCGCTGCGGCGGGCACCCAGCGCTTGCTCGCGGTCGACCTTGACTGCCAGCGCGTTTTGCAGGCTGCCCTGGGCTGCTGCATCGCTCAGACGGGTCAGTTCATCCTGCGCTCTTTGGGCTTCAGCCCGCACAGAATCTGCCTGTTGTGCTGCAGTTTCTATAGCACGGTTGAGTTCAGCCCGACGCGCGTCCAGGCTGCGCAGGGCAAAGGCGGCCTCTTGAGCCCGCCGCTCCAGGCTGCGCTGCTGCTCGCGGCTTTCAGCCAGGCGGCGCTCAGCCAGCAGCACCCGCTCATCGAGCTGGGCATGGCGCTCCTGCGTGTCCGCCAGTTGCCTATCGAGTTCATCAAAGCGGGCTTCGGCCGTCACTCGGCGCTCTTGCAGCTCGTCGAGCGAGGCGTCCACCTCAGCCCGGTCAGAGGCAATCTGCGCGCTGCGGGCGCGCGCCTGGTCAGCCAGCTGCGTCAGGCGAAGGGTTTCAACCTGCAGGTCGTGCGCCCGGTTTTGGCCCTCAGAGGCCTCGCGTCGCAGGACCAGCAGCCGCTGCGAGGCGTCGGTGTGAGCCGCCTCGGCGCGCACCAGCACCGCACGAGTCTCATCGGTGATCAGCGTCTGAGCGCGCAGCTGCTTGTCTAGGTTGTCGATCTCCTGAGCCCGCGCGAGCAAGCCAGCCTGCTCAGAGTCCGGCGCATAAAAGCTCACACTGTTAAGCCCGACCGCATGCCCTGCCTTGACAAATATCTGCTCGCCAGGGGCCAGCTGGGTGCGCCGAGCAAGGGCCTCCTCCAGGCTGGTCGCGGTGTAGCAGCCGCGCAACCAGTCGGTCAACACCGCACGCTGGCCAGCATCATGGAGGCGCAGCATGTCTGCCAATCTGGGCAAGGCGCCCGCTGGCTCAGGCTCTGCGGCCAATGGCGGGCTGAAAAAAGCCAATTTGGTCGGGGGCGCATCACCGGCAAAGGCGCGCACCAGATCGAGTCGGGACACTTCCAGGGCGCCTAAGCGTTCACGCAGCGCCGCCTCCAGTGCAGTTTCCCAGCCTGGCTCCACCTGAATACGGCTCCACAGGCCTTGCAAGTGATCCAGACCGTGGCGCAGCAGCCAGGGTTGCAGGCGGCCATCGGTGCGCACTTTTTGCTGCAGAGCCTTGAGCGCCTCCAGCCGTGCCGACAGCTCAGCCTGACGGGCCGAGGTCTCATTCACCTGCTGCTGCTGACGCCGGCGCTGGGCTTCCAGCTCAGGCAGCACATCCTGCAATTCCTGCAAACGGGCTTGTGCCAGGGCGGCTGCCTGGCTGGCCTGTGTCAGTTGGTCCTCCAAGTGGCGCAGGCGGGATTCATCGGGCGCGGCCAGCGCATTGCGGTCGGCTTGCAAGCGTTCACGCCGGCTGCCCAGCTGACGCGCCTGCTCTTCGATGCTGCGCTGCTCGGCAGCCAGCACCTGGATCTGCTGCTGCACCTGCGCGACGCTGGCCCGCTGGTCGTTGGCACTGCGCTGCGCCAAGCGAAAAGTATCTTCGAGCTCGGGCAGCTGCCCGGCCTGGTCTTCCACCTGTGCAGCCAGCAGCTCAGACTGCTCGGCGCCGGCTAAGGCTTGATCGTCGAGCCCGGCCAATTCAGTCGCAGCACTCTCGCGGCGGGTGGCCCATTGCAGGGCCTGGTCGGCCAGCGTCTGCAGCCGCTGCTCGACCCGCTGACGGCCCTCCAGCACGAAGCGGATCTCTGCCTCGAGCCGACCGACCTCGGTACTGGCCTCGTACAGCAGGCCCTGGGCCTGGTTGACCTGGTCGCCTGCCGCGTAGTGGGCTTGGCGCACCGTCTCTAGCGCTGCCTCTATCTGCCGCAGATCAGCCACCCGACTCTCCAGCGCCAGCACCGCGCCCTGCGCCTCCGCCTGCACCCGGGCCTGGTCGGTCTCGGACTCGGCGCGGCGCAAAAACCAAAGTTGCTGCTGCTTGAGCGTGGCGTCGGCCATCAGACCGTTGTAGCGCTGGGCGACTTCAGCCTGCTTTTCCAGCTTGTCAAGGTTGGCGCTGAGCTCGCGCAGAATGTCTTCCACACGGGTCAGGTTCTCGCGCGTGTCGGCCAAGCGGTTTTCGGTTTCGCGCCGGCGCTCTTTGTATTTAGAGACGCCGGCGGCTTCCTCCAAGAAAAGCCTTAACTCCTCGGGCTTGCTCTCAATGATGCGACTGATGGTGCCCTGGCCAATGATGGCGTAGGCGCGAGGCCCCAGGCCAGTGCCCAGGAACACGTCCTGCACATCGCGCCGGCGCACCGGTTGCGCGTTGATGAAATAGCTGCTGGTACCGTCGCGGGTGAGCACCCGCCTGACCGCAATTTCGCCAAACTGACTCCACTGGCCGCCGGCCCGGTGGTCGGCATTGTCAAATACCAGTTCCACACTGGCGCGGCTGGCAGGCTTGCGAGTGGTGGTTCCGTTGAAGATCACGTCCTGCATGGATTCGCCACGCAGCTCCGAGGCGCGCGACTCGCCCAACACCCAGCGGACCGCGTCCATGATGTTGGATTTACCGCAACCATTGGGCCCAACCACTCCCACCAGCTGCCCGGGCAGCATGAAATTGGTCGGCTCGACAAAGGACTTGAAGCCAGAGAGTTTGATGGAATTGAGGCGCACGGGAGACTGGAAGTGCTAGGGCGATGTATAGGTCGGTACTTGGCCGGTCAGCGGCCGCTCTGGAACCGGCACAAGCACGATGCAACCGAACCCGGCTCCGCTGTCATGATAACTCGCCGCTGGCACGCATTGGCACGACCGGCGCAAGCGCCAGCCTTTCGTTCGGATCAGGCTTGGACACTGTGTTCTCCACGTGCCTGAGCCATGACCTCCAGCGGGTCCTGCGCCTTGAGCCGGTGATCACTCCAGACCTGGCGCCAGCGCCGGGCACCGGGCAGCCCATGGCGCAGACCCAGCATATGGCGAGCAATCGGGTACCAGGGCGTGCCAAATTCGCTCGCCTGGCGCAACATATAGGCCACCATGTGTTCCTCGACCTGCTCACGGGTGCTCTCAGACGCCACATCGCCGTAGAACAAGACGTCCCATTGGCTCAGCCACCAGGGGTTGTGGTAGGCCTCACGCCCGATCATGACGCCGTCGACGTGCTGCAACTGGGCCTGAACCTGCTCATTGCTGGTCAGTCCGCCATTGATCTCGATCCGACAATCCGGAAAATCAAGTTTGAGCTGATGCACAAGGCTGTAGCGCAGCGGCGGCACTTCTCGGTTTTCTTTGGGGCTCAGGCCCTGCAACCAGGCATTGCGCGCATGCACGATGAATGTGTTGCAGCCGGCCTGGTGCAAGGCGCCCACAAAGTCACGCACAAAGTCGTAGCGCTCGGTGCGCTCAATGCCGATGCGGTGCTTGACCGTGACCGGTATGCCCACCACGTCCAGCATGGCCTTGACGCAGTCGGC
>CAXNFT010000069.1:0-10809 GCA_964201255.1 Rhodoferax sp. | reverse complement strand
GCACCGATCGCGCCCTTCTCCTTCGGGTGGGGCTTGCTGGCCAGCTTGCTGCTGGCCTGTTTCCTGACCGCGTTGCTGGCCTTGGGTCTGGACACGCTGTTGTTCAAGCGCCTGCGCAAGGCGGGCTCCATCACCTTGGTGATTGCCAGTTTCGGCGCAGCCTTGGCGCTGCGCAATTTGCTGCTGTTCTGGCAGGGCGGCATACCGCGCTACTTCTCGGACAACCTGCAGATCGCCGTCACCTTTGTCCCGCGCAGCGTCTGGGGCGGGCTGCGGGTTACACCTGATCAAATCTTTGTGTTGGCACTGACGCTGGCCACCGTCACTGGGCTGCACCTGTTCTTGCGCCACAGCACACTGGGCCGCTCCATGCGCGCCACAGCGCTGAACCCTGGCCTGGCGCGGGTCACTGGCATCAACCCGGAGCGGGTGCTGCGTGCCACCTGGTTGATCGGCGGGGTGCTGGCGGCGGTGGCGGGCGTATTTGCCGGTTTGACGGTTCAGCTGCGGCCCAACATGGGTGTAGAGCTGTTGCTGCCCCTGTTCGCGGCCGTCATTCTGGGTGGGGTGGGCTCGATTTGGGGCGCTGTGCTGGGGGGCTTGATCGTGGGGCTGGCCGAAAGCGCATCTGTCACCTTGGTCGGGGCCGAATACCGCTCAGCCGCCGCCTTTGCGGTACTGATCGCGATTTTGATGGTGCGGCCCAGGGGCCTGTTCGGGGAGCAGCACTGATGGTGGACTTGACCGGCGCGCTGTCCTATGCCAGTTTCTTTCTGGTGTTTGCGACCGCCTACGCCATCATCAGCCTCGGGCTCAACCTGCAATGGGGCTACACCGGCCTGTTCAATGTGGGGGTGGCCGGTTTCGTCGCGATTGGCGCCTACACCTCGGCCTTGCTGACCACCCCCGCGGCCAGCGACCGGCTGGCCGGCCTGGGCCTGCCGGTGGCGGTGGGCATGCTGGCGGCCATGGCAGTCACCGGTCTGGTCGGTTTGCTGGTCGGTGCACTGGCCCTGCGCCTGCGGCAGGACTACCTGGCCATCACCACCTTTGGTATCGCCGTCACGATCCAGCTGGTGGCCAACAATGCCACACCCCTGACCGGCGGCCCCTTTGGGGTGCAGTTCATCCCCAAGCCGATGCAGGCCTGGCTGGGTACCGGCCTACCCTGGACACTGGCCTACCTGGTTCTGTCGCTGTCGCTGTTGTTGCTGGCCTACTTGGCCATCGAGAAGCTGGTCAACAGCCCCTGGGGCCGGGTGCTGCGTGCGATCCGTGAGGATGAAGACGCTGCCAGCGCCCTGGGCAAGTGGTCGTTCGCGTTCCGGCTGCACAGCTTTGTCATCGGCAGCATGCTGATGGGTCTGGGTGGTGCCTTGTACGCGCACTTTGTCGGCTTCATTGCACCCGATGATTTTTTGCCGATCCTCACCTTTCAGCTTTGGGCGATGCTGATCGTCGGTGGTTCGGGCAACAACCGTGGTGCCATTTTGGGCGCCTATGTGGTCTGGGGCTTCTGGACTGCCGCGGGTGGCCTGATGCGTGGCTGGATTCCGCAGGCTGAACAAGCCCGGGCGGCCGCCTTGCAAGTGGTGCTGATCGGCTGCCTGATCGCGCTGATGCTGGTTTTACGTCCGCGCGGCATGTTGGGTGAGACCAAGGTCATTGCTCACTGACCGGTCAGCGAGCCGCCGCCTTGGTACCCGGCCTCGTTGCTGCCCACCCCTTCAACCTGGGGCGTTATGTCGCGAGCTTCTTCAGGCTCAACGCAGCCTCGTACAGGGCATTGCGCGGTGCGCCCGTGATTTCCGCGGCCAGCCGCACCGCCGTTTTCAAGGGCAGCTCGGCCAGCAGCAATTGCAGCACGCGCTGGTCCTCGCCGTTATCGGCCTGTACAGCGGCAGGGTGCAGCACCAGCACAAATTCGCCGCGGCACCGGTTCGGGTCAGCGGCCAACCAAGCCCCGAAGTCCGCCACTGGCAATTGGGCGATCTCTTCAAACTGCTTGGTGAGTTCACGACCGACCGTCATACCGCGCTGTCCCAGCACCGCCAGTGCCCCGGCCAGGGCTTCGATGCGGTGCGGTGCCTCCAGCAACACCACAGCCCGGGGCTGCTGGCCCAATGCCGCCACGGCTTGCGCTCGTTCGCCGGCTTTGCTGGGCAAGAAACCAGCAAAGACAAACCCGCTCGTGGCCGCGTCACTGGTGGTCATGCCTGCCACGCTGAGCGTTGCCGTGACGCTGCTGGCGCCCGGCAACGGTACCACCGGCCTGGCCGCTGCTCGGGCAGCCGCCACCAGGCGAGCCCCGGGGTCGCTGATGGCGGGTGTGCCGGCGTCGCTGACATAGGCCACCCGCTGCCCCTGAACCATGCGTTGCACCAGTTCCTCGGCAGCCTGCGTTTCATTGTGCTCATGTACTGCCAGCAACTGGGCTGCCGACTTGTCGATGCCATAGGCGCGCAGCAGGGCCTGGGTGTGGCGGGTGTCCTCGCAGGCCACCGTATCTGCCAATGCCAGCACGTGCAGGGCGCGAAGCGTGATGTCTGCCAAGTTTCCGATCGGGGTGGCGACCACATACAGCGCGCCGGGCGGATAATTCTGTCCAGCAGCGGCGTCAGCGGCGGCGCTTAAGGCATGGGCATAGGTGGAGCTCAATGGTATTTCCTCATGACAGGACTGCAGGTGCCTCGGCGAGCACCAAAAGCGTTGGCGATGTCGCCGAAGACGCTGCCTTGCGCCATTTGCAGCAAGCCGGCCTGCGGCTGGTGCAACGCAATTATCGGACGCCTGGACGCGGCGGAGGCGAAATCGACCTGATCATGCGAACCGCCGACGGCACCACCGTGTTTGTCGAGGTACGGCGACGCGCCAGCGCCAGCCACGGTGGGGCGGGTGCCAGCATCAGTGCTACCAAGCAGCGACGCATCATCTTTGCGGCCCGGCATTACCTGATGCGCCTGGCGGTCACGCCGCCCTGCCGCTTTGATGTGGTGCTGCTGGAGCCGCAGGGCCTGCAGTGGTTGCCAGCGGCATTTGATGCAGGTTGATGTCATGTGGGGCGGGTATCATCGGGCAATGCTTGAGTTACGCATTCAACAACACTTCATCGACAGCGCTGACCTGAAGTACCAGGCAGCCCAGGTCTTGAGCGGTCCGATTGCAGCGGCGGTGCAGGCCATGCTGGCCTGCGTCACCAGTGGCGGCAAGGTGCTGGCCTGTGGCAATGGCGGCTCGGCCGCCGATGCCCAGCATTTTGCCGCTGAGTTTGTCGGGCGTTTTGAGCGCGAGCGGCCCGAACTAGCGGCGCTGGCGCTCACCACCGACAGTTCCATCATCACCGCAATAGCCAACGACTACGATTTCAACATTATCTTTTCCCGTCAGGTGCGGGCTTTAGGTCAACCGGGAGATGTTTTGCTGGCCATCTCCACCAGCGGCAACTCGGGCAACGTTCTGGCGGCGATTGAGGCGGCCCACGAACGCGAGATGGTTGTTGTTGGATTGAGCGGACGTGGTGGTGGCAAAATGCGCCAGGTATTACGTGACACTGATGTCCATATTTGTGTTCCGCACGAGCGTACGGCGCGAGTGCAAGAAGTTCATATTTTGGCGTTGCACTGTATTTGCGATGCCGTCGATGCCCAGTTACTTGGCGACCAGGAGACCCCCGAATGAAACTATTGAAACACCCTTTTCTGCACAAGTGCGTGCTGATTGCCTGCCTGACGTCTTCATTGAGTGCTTGCGCGCCGATGATTATGGGGGGCGCCGTGATGAGCTCTTTGGTGGCGACGGACCGGCGTACCTCTGGTGCGCAGCTGGAGGACGAAAGTATTGAGCTACGCGCTGCCAGCCGCATTCGGGACAACCTGGGTGATATGGCGCATATCAATGTCACCAGTTACAACCGGCAGGTGTTGCTCACTGGCGAGGTGCCCAGCGCGCAGGACCGCGTGCGGGCGGAGCAAATCGTGGCCAAGGTCGAAAATGTGCGCAGCACCGTCAATGAGTTGGCCGTGTTGGGCAATGCCACCCTGACTCAACGAGCGTCCGACGTGCTGGTCACCACTCGGGTCCGGGCCGGCCTGGTGGATGCCAGGGATCTGTTTGCCAACTCGTTTAAGGTGGTGACTGAGCGGGGCACCACCTACCTGATGGGGCGGGTGACGCAGCGTGAAGCCAACCGTGCCACAGAGGTGGTACGTACCACTCAGGGCGTACAAAAAGTGGTGCGTCTGCTGGAGATCATCAGTGAAGAAGAACTCCAGGCCTTGGTCCCTAAGGCAGCGCCCTAAGGGCGATCAGGCGCTTACTTCAGGCGCTTGATCAGGCTGGAGGTGTCCCAGCGCTGGCCGCCCATGTGCTGCACATCGGCATAAAACTGGTCCACCAGCGCGGTGACGGGCAAACGCGCACCGTTGCGTTTGGCCTCATCCAGAACCAGACCGAGGTCCTTGCGCATCCAGTCCACCGCAAAGCCGAAATCAAACTTGCCGGCGACCATGGTCTTGCCCCGGTTGTCCATTTGCCAGCTTTGTGCAGCCCCCTTGCCGATCACGTCCAGTACCTGGACCATGTCCAGGCCTGCCTTTTCACCGAAGGCGATGGCTTCGCTGAGGCCCTGGACCAGTCCGGCAATGCAAATCTGGTTCACCATTTTGGCCAATTGACCGGCGCCACTCTCGCCCAGCAGCGTCACGGCGCGGGCAAACGCCATGGCCGAGGGCTGGGCTGAGGCAAAAGCTGCCGCGTCGCCACCGCACATCACGGTCAGCAGGCCGTTCTGCGCGCCGCCCTGGCCGCCTGAGACCGGAGCGTCAATGAAGTGCAGCCCCAGGGATTTGGCCGCGCCGCAAAGTTCGCGTGCCACGCTGGCCGATGCCGTGGTGTGGTCGACGAAGACGGCACCTGGCTGCATGCCGGCAAAAGCGCCATTGGCACCGAGTGTCACGCTGCGCAGGTCGTCATCATTGCCGACACAGCAAAACACCAGGTCAGCCCCCTGGGCCGCCAGTCTTGGGGTCTGGGCATGTTTTGGGGCCACAGACCCGGCAAATTCAGCACACCAGGCGATCGATTTGGCAGCAGTTCGGTTGTACACCGTGACCTCGTGGCCGGCTTGCGCCAGATGGCCGGCCATTGGGTAACCCATGACGCCCAGACCAAGGAAGGCGGTTTTGCGGCTGGGGGTGCTGGCGTACTCTTTAAGATTAATGCTGCTCATAGGCGCTCTTTGTAAATGTTGCAAGTTCAAAAATAATTGTTATGGCAGCAACCCGTCGAGGATTGCTGCGCGCGGGGCTGTTTATACGATCGCGAAATTCTCGGTGCCGGCGTTCAGGTCGGTGGACTTGACCCGTTGGCTGTTAAGTTTGATCTGTAGCCGCAAATCGTTGACCGAGTCGGCATTGCGCAGGGCGTCTTCGTAGTTGATGCTGTTGGCCTCAAAAGCGTCAAACAGGGCTTGGTCGAAAGTTTGCATGCCCATGTTGCGGCTTTTCTTCATGATCTCCTTGATCTCGGTGACGTTGCCTTTGAAGATCAAGTCGGAAATCATAGGGGAGTTCAGTAGGATTTCCACGATGGCTGCCCGACCCTTGCCATCCTGCTTGGGCACCAGGCGCTGGGAGATCACGGCTTTAAGGTTGAGCGACAAATCCATCAGCAGTTGCGCGCGCCGTTCATTTGGAAAGAAGTTGATGATGCGGTCTAGCGCTTGGTTGGCGCTGTTGGCGTGCAGCGTGGCCAGGCACAAATGCCCGGTTTCAGCAAAGGCCACCGCATGTTCCATGGTTTCATGGTCGCGGATTTCACCCATCAGAATCACGTCTGGGGCTTGGCGCAGCGTGTTTTTCAGGGCGGCGTCCCAGTTGTCGGTGTCGAGCCCGACCTCACGCTGAGTCACCATGCAGTTTTTGTGCGGGTGAACAAACTCTATCGGGTCCTCAATTGTGATGATATGGCCGTAAGTTTGCTGATTGCGCCAGTCCACCATGGCGGCCAGGGTGGTCGATTTGCCGGAGCCGGTCGCGCCGACCAGGATGCAGAGGCCACGCTTGGCGGTGACCACTTCCTTGAGGACCTGTGGCACGCCCAAGCCGTCGATCGTGGGCACAGTGGTCGGGATCATGCGCATGACCATACCGGCCTTGCCCTGCTGCACAAAAGCATTCACCCGAAATCGGCCGATGCCTTCTGGCGCGATCGCAAAATTACATTCCTTGGTGGCCTCAAATTCGGCGGCCTGGCGTTCGCTCATGACGGAGCGGACCAGAGCCGCTGTCTGTGCGCCAGACAGCCTGTCCGGCGACATCTTGGTCAGTTTTCCGTCGATCTTGATGGACGGCGGGAAGTCCGCCGTGATGAACATGTCACTGCTTTTTCGGCTGAGCATCAGCTTCAGCAATTCTCCGACAAACTGTCCGGCTTGGTTGAGTTCCATGATGGCAGCGCTCGAAGTGTTTAGCTTCGTTCGCTCAGGCGAGCACCAACCACCCGCAGTCGCAAGGATATTTTGCGGGCCAACATGGTCATCAGACAGGCGACCAGGTGGGCATCTTCCTTCACCATCTCGTTCATGGCGTCGGTGGTCAGTACCGCCATCTCGCACTTGGTCTGTGTGATGCAGGCGGAAAAGCGCAGCCCTTGGTCGAGCAGCGACATTTCTCCCAGCATTTCGCCAGGGACGGCCTCCGAAAGCCGCAGGCGTTCACCCCAGGTTTGGATCCGATCCACTGCAACCTGGCCTTTGAGCAAGATCACCAGGAAGTTGCCATGTTCGTCCTGATGAATGAATTCCTGCTCGGCCGGGACCTGGGTGAAAATTATGTATTTTCTCAAGCGGGCAAGGGTCTGCTCGGGAATTTGCCTCATCTGTTTGTCATTGCTCCAGAGCAACTGCAGCTGACGCATGGCGATGGCGGAATCCAATTCGGACGCGCCGATCTGGGTCGCCCGGGCAGACCATGTCACCGCACGTCCTTCGGCCTCTGGCCCATTGATACTGGCATCAAACAGACGGGAGTCACTTGCTTGCGGCGGCTCCTCAATCCCCATTTTTTGCATTAAATGATTGAAAAAATTCTTCATAAGGGTTGTTGATGTTCGTCGCGTCTTAGCCGGGAAAGTTTTCCGGAATTTTGGCTTTGGTCCGCGCCTCGGCGGCACTGATCACATTGCGCTTGACCAGGTCGGTCAGGTTCTGGTCAAGTGTTTGCATGCCCACGCTGTTGCCGGTCTGGATGCTGGAGTACATCTGCGCAATCTTGGCTTCCCGGATCAGGTTGCGAATGGCGTTGGTGCCCAGCATGATCTCGTGCGCCGCCACCCGGCCTTGGCCGTCCTTGGTCTTGCAGAGGGTTTGGGAGATCACCGCCTGCAGCGACTCCGACAGCATGGCCCGCACCATTTCTTTTTCTTCGGCTGGGAACACGTCAATGATCCGGTCGATCGTCTTGGCCGCACTGGAGGTGTGCAGCGTGCCAAACACCAGGTGGCCGGTTTCGGCGGCCGTCATGGCCAGCCGGATGGTTTCAAGGTCACGCATTTCCCCCACGAGGATAGCGTCCGGGTCTTCGCGCAGCGCTGAGCGCAGGGCCGAGGCAAAACTCAACGTGTGCGGGCCAACCTCCCGCTGGTTAACCAGGCATTTTTTGGATTCGTGCACGAATTCGATTGGGTCTTCTACCGTCAGGATGTGGCCGTATTCGTTCTCATTAAGGTAATTGACCATGGCTGCCAATGTGGTCGACTTGCCCGAACCGGTGGGGCCAGTCACCAACACCATGCCACGCGGCTTGAGCGCGAGTTCGGCCAAGATTTTGGGGGCATTAAGCTGTTCAAGCGACAGGATTTTGCTCGGGATCGTGCGCATCACCGCGCCGGCACCGCGTTGGTGGTTGAAAGCATTGACCCGAAAACGCGCCAAGCCAGCGATTTCGAAGGAAAAGTCGATTTCCAGGAATTCTTCAAAGACCTTGCGTTGGCCATCGTTCATGATGTCGTACACCATGGCGTGCACCTGCTTATGGTCCAGCGGCTCCACATTCAGGCGGCGCACATCCCCGTGCACCCGGATCATGGGCGGCAGGCCGGCTGACAAATGCAGGTCCGAGGCCTTGTTCTTGACACTGAAGGCCAGCAATTGGGTGATGTCCACAGCAATTCCGATGGTTTGATACGCTTGGGGCAATTATGACGATGATTCAACTCAATTTGCAGCAAGTTCACGCCCGCATGGCCGCAGCCTGTCAGGCCGCAGGGCGTGACCCGGGCACGGTCAGTCTGTTGGCGGTGTCCAAGACCTTCGGTCCCGAGGCGGTGCAGTCTGGCTGGGCCGCCGGGCAAACCGCCTTCGGCGAAAACTACATCCAGGAGGCCTTACAAAAGATCACAGCATTGCGGCAATTGCCTGACGCCACCCGGGCGCCCCTGCAATGGCACTGCATCGGCCCGATCCAGAGCAACAAGACCCGCTTGGTTGCCGAACATTTCGACTGGGTTCAGACGGTGGACCGGCTCAAAATCGCCGAGCGCCTGAGCGAGCAGCGGCCAGCCGGTTTGGCGCCGCTGCAGGTTTGTATCCAGGTCAATGTCGATGGCGGCCCTACCAAGTCGGGGGTGCTGCCTCAGGACGCGCTGTTGCTGGCGCAGCAGGTGGCGGCGCTGCCCGGACTGCGCTTGCGCGGCCTCATGAGTATTCCTGAGCCCGCTCCTGATTTTGTAGCTGCAACGCAAGTATTCATGGGGGTTAGAGCCCTATTTGATGCCTTGAATGCCGGTGGTTTGGCACTTGACACCTTGTCCATGGGCATGAGCGCCGATCTGGAAGCCGCCATCCACGCTGGCAGTACTATGGTGCGGGTGGGCAGTGCGATTTTTGGCGCGCGGCCCGCAGGGGTCGACGCTCTGGCCGCATCAAGTCCTTCTGCAGCAGGGTAGAGCCCAAAGCAAAACGGAGACGATATGGACCTGCAACTCAAAGACAAGACCGCACTGGTCACCGGCGCCAGTGTTGGCATTGGCCGGGGCATTGCCCTGGCACTGGCTGCGGAGGGCGTGCGCCTGGCGCTCACCGCGCGTCGCATGGACAAGCTGCTCGAATTGGCCGATGCGCTGACAGCCCTGGGTGCGCCCGCGCCGGTGCTGATCGAGCAGGACATGTACGCCGAAGATGCCGCCAAACGGATTGCCGACGCCGCGATGGCGGGCCTGGGCCAGGTGGACATCCTGGTCAACAACGCTGGCGGCTCGCGCAGTTTCAAGGATTTGCACGTGAGCGAGGCACAGTGGCAGGAGGCCATCACCCTGAACTTTCACCGCCCGCGCCAGCTCGGCGATGTGCTGATTGACCAGATGATCGCCCGGGGTTGGGGCCGGATCATCAACATCACCGGCAAGAGCGAGCCCGAGCATATTAACGGCGCCTTCTGCGCCAAGGCCGGCATGCACAGCTGGGCCAAGGGACTGTCGCGCATGGTGGGCAAGCATGGCATCACGGTGAATTGCATTCCGCCAGGTCGCATTCATTCCGAACAGATCTACCGCAACTACACGCCAGAGTACCGACAGTGGCAGTGTGAGAACGAGATTCCGGTAGGCCGCTACGGTGAGCCGGAGGACTTGGCCAACCTGGTGGCCTTCCTGTCCTCGCCCCGGGCCAGTTACATTACGGGCGCGGTGATTCCCGTGGACGGCGGCTTGCGAAAGTACCAATTCTGAGTCCACATAGGCTGCGCCCGGGGGCATGATGCGCCTGGTGACTTTGACAATAACTACCCCGAGGAGACTGAGCATGACATTGAATCGACGACAAGTATTGGCTGGCGCGGCGGGCGCCGCCTTGGCGGGAGCCCCGGCCATCCACGCGCAGTCGGCCTGGCCTGCCAAATCCATCCGCTTTGTGGTGCCATTTGCTCCCGGAGGCACAAGTGAAATCGTGGCCCGCTCGGTGGCTGCAGAATTGACCAAGCAGCTGGGCCAGACTGTCTTCGTGGAAAACAAGCCCGGCGGCGCTGGCGTGACGGCCATGGCCGAAGTGGCGAGAGCGGCGCCGGATGGCTACACCATCATCCTGTCGCATGTGGGCACGATGGCCGTTAACCCCTACATGCTCACAAACCAGCCATTTGATGTGGACAAGGACTTCCTGCCCGTGACGCTTCTGGCCAAGGTGCCCAACGTTTTTGTGATCCATCCGGATGTGCCAGCCCGCAATTTCAAGGAATTTGTAGATCACGTGCGCAAGAACCCGGGCAAGCTTAATTACGGGTCTGCCGGCAATGCCAGCGCGGGACACCTGGCCATGGAGTACCTCAAGCTCGCGACGGGCATGCAGATCACCCATATTCCTTACCGGGGTACTGGCCCGCAGCTGACCGACTTGCTGGCAGGTCGCACCGACGCCTCTTCGGCGGGTATGCCCGCGCTCGGCGCACAAATCCGTGCTGGCAAGCTGCGCGCGATCGCGGTCGGTACGCAGCAGCGGATTCCGGCATTGCCCGACGTGCCCACCGTGGCCGAGCAGGGGTACAAGGACTTCGAGACCTCGCAGTGGTACGGCATTCATGCGCCGGCGGGCACGCCACCTGAGATCGTCAAACGCTTGCAGGAAGAGTGCTACAAGGCGCTGCGGTCCAGCTCGGTGACGGAACGTTTCGCCACCGACAACGCGGTGAGCGGTGGCGGACCGGCCTCCGAATACGCTGCCTTTGTCAAAGACCAGCAGCGGATTTGGAGCGATATCGTCAAGCGGGCCAACATCAAGCCCGATTGAGTCGGGTTGTGTCGGGGGAGGCGGACGTGGAC
>CAXNFT010000068.1:0-10988 GCA_964201255.1 Rhodoferax sp. | reverse complement strand
GCGGCCTCCTTCAGGTTAGGGTTGCCCTGCGCCAGTGCGCGCGGTTGCAGCACCTTGCGGATGTAGCCGGCAATAAAGCGGGCCGTGATGGGCGTGCCGTCGTAATGCAACACTTTGACCAGTTGGGCCGGGTCAACCGAGAGTTCATTGACCAACAGCGAATGCATCTGGGCGTCGCGGTTTTGCTCCACCACAAACACGGTGCTGTGCTCGTCCAGAAAGGCTTTGACCGAGGCCGGGAACGGGAACGCCCTCAGCCGCATGGCGTTAATGGCAATGCCCTCAGCCGCCAGCTGGTCCAGCGCTTCCTGCATGGCCGGGCTGGTGGAGCCAAAGTAAAGCACGCCGATCAGCGTGGGCAATGCCGCTGGTCGCAGCACGGGCTGCGGCACCAGGTCTGCGGCCGTGGCAAATTTACGCAGCAGCCGCTCCATGTTGTAGATGTAGTCTGGCCCCCGCTCGCTGTAGCGGGCATAGGGGTCGCGCGTGGTGCCCCGCGTGAAGTAGCTGCCCTTGCTGGGGTGGGTGCCGGGCAGCGTGCGCCACGGAATGCCATCGCCATCGACGTCTTTGTAACGGCCAAAGTCTTTGCCGGCCTCCAGCTCTTCTGCGGTCATGACCTTACCGCGGTCGTAGTCGCGCTGGTCGTCCCAAACAAAGGGCTGACACAGGCGCTGGTTCATGCCAATGTCGAGGTCGGTCATGAAGAAGATGGGGGTTTGCAGCCGGTCGGCCAGGTCTAGGGCGGCAGCGGCAAACTCAAAGCACTCATGCGGGTCTTCGGGCAACAGCATCACATGCTTGGTGTCACCGTGTGAGGCATAGGCACAGGACAGCAAATCAGACTGCTGGGTGCGGGTGGGCATGCCGGTAGAGGGGCCACCCCGCTGCACATTGATGATGGTGACCGGGATCTCGGCAAAGTAGGCCAGGCCGATGAACTCGGTCATCAACGACACGCCGGGGCCCGAAGTGGCGGTAAAGGCGCGGGCACCGTTCCAGCCGGCGCCAACGACCATACCGATAGAGGCCAGTTCGTCCTCGGCCTGAACAATGGCAAAGCGGTTCTGGCCAGTGGCCGCGTCCACCCGGAACTTGTCGCAGTATTTTTGAAAAGCCTCTGGCACCGAGGACGACGGCGTGATGGGGTACCAAGCGGCCACAGTGGCGCCGCCGTACACGCAGCCCAAAGCGGCGGCGCTGTTGCCGTCAGTAAAAATCTGGTCGCCCACCTGGTCGGAGCGCCGCACCCGTATGCCCAGGGGGGCCTGCAGGTGCTGCTTCACATAGTCCCGGCCCAGGTGCAGGGCGCGCACATTGGAATCCAGCAGCAGCTCTTTGCCCCGGTACTGTTCGGCAAACAGTTTCTCAAACACCGCGGCTTCTACGTCCAGCAGCACAGACAGCGCGCCCACATAGATGATGTTTTTGAACAGCTGACGCTGGCGCGGGTCGGTGTAGGCGGCGTTGCTGATGTCGGTCAGCGGCACGCCGATCACCTGCACATCCGCCCTGAAGCGGCTGGCCGGGATTGGTCGGGTGCTGTCGTAAAACAGGTAGCCGCCGGGCTCGATCTCGGCCAGGTCGGCGTCCCAGGTTTGGGGGTTCATGGCCACCATCATGTCGACCCCGCCGCGCCGGCCCTGGTAGCCCTGCTCGCAAACCCGGGCCTCGTACCAGGTGGGCAGGCCCTGGATGTTGCTGGGGAAAATGTTGCGCGGGCTGACCGGCACGCCCATGCGCAGAATGGCCTTGGCAAACAACTCATTGGCCGAGGCCGAGCCTGAACCGTTGACGTTGGCAAACTTGATGACGAAGTCGTTGATGGCTTCAATGGGTTTCATGCAATTTCCTTGCGGCCGATGGCAGGTTGACCTGCGGCAGCTCCGGCCTGGGCCGTGTTGAGCAAAAATTTCTGCATGTCCCAGGCGCCGGTGGGGCAGCGTTCGGCACACAGTCCGCAGTGCAGGCACATGTCTTCGTCTTTCACCATGACGCGGCCGGTTTTGACGGCACTTGACACGTACAGGGCCTGCGTCAGGTCGCCCGCAGGCGCTTTCAGACGCTGGCGCAGGTCGGTCTCTTCGCCGTTGTCGGTGAAGGTGATGCAGTCCATGGGGCAAATGTCAACGCAGGCGTCGCACTCAATGCAGGTCTCGGGGGTAAAGACCGTCTGGATGTCGCAGTTCAGGCAGCGGCTGGCCTCCTTGAATGCGGTGGCCGTGTCAAAACCCAGCTCCACCTCAACCCGGATGTTGGCCAGCGCGATTTCAGCCTTGGCCCATGGCACCTTGAAACGGTTGTCGTTGGACACATCGTTGTCGTAGCTCCACTCGTGGATGCCCATTTTTTGCGACATCAGGTTGGTGGTGGGTGGCGGTCGGCGCCGGGTGTCCTGGCCATTTAGAAACAGGTCGATCGAGATGGCCGCCTCATGGCCGTGGGCCACGGCGGTGATGATGTTTTTGGGGCCAAACGCGGCGTCACCGCCAAAAAACACCTTGGGCAGGGTCGACTGGAAGGTGCTTTTGTCGAGTATCGGCAGGCCGTAGCGGTCAAACCGCACACCACTTTCGGCCTCAATCCACGGAAAAGCATTCTCCTGCCCAACCGCCAGCAGCACGGTGTCGCAGGCAAAGTACACCGGCGCCTCGCCGGTCGGCACCAGGCTGCGCTGGCCCTGCGCGTCATAAACTGCTTTGACCACATCAAAAAACATGCCGGTGAGCCGCCCGTCCTGATGCTCAAAGCTGCGCGGCACATGAAAATTAACGATCGGGATGCCCTCGTGCACGGCGTCTTCTTTCTCCCAGGGCGATGCCTTCATCTCGTCATAGCCGCTGCGCACCACCACTTTCACGTCCGTGCCCCCCAGCCGGCGAGCCGAACGGCAGCAGTCCATGGCGGTGTTGCCCCCACCCAGCACGATCACCCGGCTGCCCACACTGGTGACATGCCCGAATGAGACCGACGCCAGCCAGTCAATGCCGATGTGGATGTTGGCCGCGGCCTCCTGGCGGCCCGGTATGTCCAGGTTACGGCCGCGTGGCGCGCCGCAGCCCACATAAATTGCGTCATAACCCTGGGCCAGCAGGCCTGTCATAGACTCCACCCGCTCGCCACCCCGAAAATTGACACCCAGATCCAGGATGTAGCCGGTCTCTTCGTCAATCACCGACTCGGGCAGGCGAAAGCGCGGAATTTGGGAGCGGATGAAGCCACCGGCTTGCCGGTCGCCATCGAACACCGTCACGTCATAGCCCAGCGGCGCCAGGTCTCGCGCCACGGTCAGGGCCGAGGGCCCTGCCCCCACGCAAGCAATACGCCGTCCGTTGGGCGGGGCCAGGGCGGGCATGCGGCCCTTGACGTCATCTTTCATATCCGCAGCCACCCGCTTGAGCCGGCAGATGGCCACCGGCTCGGGTTTGGTCGCCGGGCCGCCGGTGGGATCGTTGTTTTCTTCCACCCGTCCGCGCCGGCAGGCGGGCTCGCAAGGCCGGTCACAGGTGCGCCCCAACACGCCGGGGAACACGTTAGACACCCAATTGATCATGTAGGCGTCGCTGTAGCGGCCCTGCCCGATCAGTCGGATGTACTCTGGCACGGGGGTGTGGGCGGGGCAAGCCCACTGACAATCCACAACTTTATGAAAATAGGCTGGGTCGCTGAGATCAGTAGGCTGCAATGACGTCTCCTGGTGACCCCAATACCCTAAATGAGCTGGGGTTTTTTGCAGTCTACGCCTGATGGACAGATAAGTCACCGGGTAAACCATTGTTTGACCCGCCTGGGATGGATTAAGCGCAAGATTGCGCTGATTAAGCGCTGGCATACTCTGTCTGTGACTGCCCGAACTGACCAACCCGCACCGCCTCTGGCTAACTCCGCACAGGATGTTGCCGCCCACGCAGCGGCCTGCACAGCCAGCCCGGGCCACCTGGACGAGTTGCGCGGAACGATTGCTATCAATAAAGAAGCTGTAACACCAGCAACGACGGGGGCTTGGGGCCTATTTCTATCTCAAAGCGAGGCCCAAACCGCCGCCGATCTGGACCAGCGCTACGCCAGCCTGCAGCGCCAGATTCGCGACAACGGGGTCACTTACAACGTCTATGCCGACGACAACGGGCCGCAGCGCCCCTGGTCGCTGGACCTGTTCCCACTGCTGATCGAACCCGAGCAGTGGCAGCGCATCGAGGCTGGTGTGCAGCAGCGCATGCAGCTGCTGGAACACGTGTTGGCCGATGTGTACGGGCCCCAGCGACTGCTGGCGCGCGGCATGCTGCCGCCGGCACTGGTGCAAGGCCACCCGGGTTACCTGCGGGCCATGCACGGCGTGCAGCCGGTGGGCAAGGTGCGCCTGCACATTGCGGCGTTTGACCTGGCACACGGCCCCGACGGCAACTGGTGGCTGGTGGGGCAACGCTGCCAAGCGCCGTCCGGGCTAGGCTATCTGCTTGAAAACCGCTTGGCGATCTCGGGCCAGTTTCCGCAGGCCTTCCAGGCACTGCGGGTCCAGCGGCTGGCCAGCACCTACCGCGCCCTGATGGACAGCCTCAAAAGCCGCAGCCCGGCCGGTGAGGACTCTCACCTGGCCCTGCTGACGCCCGGGCCCTACAACGAAACCTATTTTGAGCACGCCTACCTGGCGCGCTACCTGGGGTTGAGCCTGGTCGAAGGCAGCGACCTGATCGTGCGCGACGAAAGCCTATACCTCAAAACCCTGAAAGGCCTGGTGCCGGTGCACGGCCTGCTCAAGCGGGTTGATGACCAGTACCTGGACCCACTGGAATTGCGGCCTGACTCCACCCTGGGTGTGCCGGGCCTGCTGCAGGCGATACGGGCAGGCAAGGTGCTGGTGGCCAATGCGCCGGGCACGGCTCTTCTGGAGTCGCCCGCCTTGATGGGCTTTTTGCCGGCGCTGGCGCAAGAGGTGCTGGGCCAGGACTTGAGCCTGCCGGCACTGCCCACCTGGTGGTGCGGGGAGCGCTCAGCCATGGAAGAGGTCTTGCCGCGGCTGAGCCAATGTGTCATCAAGCCGACCTACCCGGGCTCGGCGCTGCACCCTGGATTTGACGCGGTGCTGGGTCACTCGCTGTCACCCCGCGAGCGGGACGAGTGGTCTGGCCGCATCATGCGCCAGAGCGAAGAGCACACGATGCAGGCCTACCTGCCCCTGTCGCAAATGCCCACCTGGCAGCCTGGCACACCCGGCGTTGGCGCTTCGTCCAAGGGGCGCATGCTGCCACGCTCGGCGATGCTGCGGGTGTTTGCGGTGTCTGACCCGGTGCGTGGCTGGCGGGTATTGCCGGGTGGTCTGGCGCGGGTGGCTTCGGTAGAGGCCGACATTGCCTCGATGCAACAGGGCGGCAGCAGTGCCGACGTTTGGGCTCTCACACATGGCGAAGTTGACAGCACCACGCTGCTGCAGCCCGCGATCACGTCCGCGACGCTGGCCAAGCGCAAGCGCCTGGTCACCAGCCGCGCGGCAGAAAACCTGTATTGGCTGGGGCGCTACACAGAACGCGCCGAAAACGCGATCCGCCTGGCCCGCCTGACATTAGAGTGCCTTAACGGTGAAGAACAATCCTCGCCACCACTGCTGGCCTGGCTGGGCCGCATGGCCGTGGCCAACACCCTGGTGCTGCCAGGCGTGCCATCGCCGGCGCAGGCGCGCCGGGTGTTTGAGCGCTCGCTGATTGCCGGCCTGGGCAGCACCGAAGGCGCCACCAGCGTGGGCTTTAGCCTGCGTGCCCTCAAGATGGCCGGCTCTGCGGTGCGCGAGCGCCTGTCGCAAGAGCATTGGCGCGTGATGGTGCGGGCAGAAGAAGAACTCAGCAGCAGCTGTGCCGCGCAGGCGCGCAGTGGCGACTACCCGGTGCAGGCGGCGCTGCACATCCTTAAAAACTGTGGCGACCACATGGCCGCCATGACTGGCGCCCAGACGGACCGCATGACGCGCGACGACGGCTGGCGGCTGCTCAGCATTGGCCGCCACATTGAGAGGCTGGCCTTTTTGTCGTCTTCCCTGAGTTGTGCACTGGACACCGGTTCGCTACGCACCGATGGCGGGTTTGAAGCCCTGATTTCGCTGTTTGACAGCACCATCACCTTCCACGCCCAATACCAGCAGAGTCGGGACCTGGCTGCGCTGGTGGACCTGCTGGTGCTCGATGGTGACAATCCGCGCTCTCTGGCCTGGGTGGCCCACACCCTGCGCGGCAGGTTGGCCAAGCTGGCCGGTAGCGCCCCCGACGTGTTAAGCCCGCTGGCCCAGCAGGTGCCCGATCCCAGCGCCTGGAGCCTGGCGCAGCTGTGTGAACAACCCGCGGCACTCCAGGACATGTTGCAGCAGATTCTTGGCGCCACGCTCAACGTGTCCGAAGAGGTCAGTGCCACCTACTTCACCCACGCCAACGACAGCAAGCACAGCGTAGGCACGCCATGAAGCTGCAGCTGACCCACCACACGCGCTACGACTATCTGCCTGCGGTAGAGACGGCCCAGCACATGGCCTACCTGCAGCCGCTGCAGACGGCGCAACAACAAGTTCTTAGCCACCAGCTTGACATCAGCCCCACCCCGGCCAGCTTGTCACGCACCACCGACGTCTACGGTAACAGCCGTTGTTTTTTTTCGCTGCAAACGCCGCACCGGGTGCTGGACGTGGTGGCGCGCAGCGTAGTAACCACCGAGGCCAGCGTCACGCCCGTGAGCAGCGTGAGTTGGGAGGCTGCGCGCGAGCTGTTTCGCTACCGATCCGATGGCCAGTTTGATGCGGCCAGTGATTTTGTATTTGCGTCTGCCTTTGCGCCACGCGACGTCGAGTTCGCGGCCTACGCCCGGCCCAGCTTTACGGCGGGCCGCGGTTTGCTGGCTGCGGCCACTGATTTGATGCGGCGCATGCACGCTGATTTCATTTATGAGAGCCAAAGCACGCAGGTCAATACCCCGGCACTGCAAGCCTTGGCCCAGCGCAAGGGGGTATGCCAGGATTTTGCGCATATCCTGATCGCTTGTTTGCGCAGCCTAGGCCTGCCTGCGCGCTACGTCAGCGGTTATTTACTCACCCAGTCGTCGCCCGGTGTTGCCCGATTACGCGGCAGCGATGCATCGCACGCCTGGGCCGCCATCTATGTGCCAGACTTGCTCGAGGGCCAGCGCTGGTGTGAGCTGGACCCGACCAATAACCGCATCGGCTGGCACTCACCTGGCGAAGACTATGTGACGCTGGCCACCGGCCGCGATTTTGGTGATGTGTCGCCCATGCGCGGCGTGATCCACGGCGGCGCGAGCCACACACTGACCGTTGGCGTCACGGTTGAGCCGCTGGCGGCAGACCGGGTCTATGGCGAGCGCCTGCAACCAGGCCAGACGCAAACCCAAACCCAAAGCCAGTCTCAGTCTCAGTCTCAGTCCCAGAGCTCAGACGCTACACTTAATATAGCTAACTAACCAGTCTGTATAAGGCCTAGAAGGCTATTTCACCTAAATTTTTATGGAGAAAATATCTTGAGCATTTACGACAAACTGGCTGAACTCAACATCACCCTGCCCCCGGTCGCCACACCGGCCGCCGCCTATGTGCCCTTTGTGCAAACCGGCAACCTCGTCTTTTTGAGCGGCCACATCGCCAGACAAGACGGCAAAGTCTGGACCGGCCAGTTTGGCAAGACCATGACCACCGCCGAAGGCCAGGCCGCCGCCCGAGCCGTGGCCATCGACCTGCTGGGCACGCTGCACGCCGCCGTGGGCGACCTCAACCGCATCAAGCGCATCGTCAAGCTGATGTCGCTGGTCAACTCCACCGCTGACTTTACCGAGCAGCACCTGGTGACCAACGGCGCTAGCGAGCTGATCGGCCAGCTGTTTGGCAGCAGCGGCGCCCATGCCCGCAGCGCATTTGGCGTGGCACAAATCCCGATGGGGGCGTGCGTAGAGATCGAGATGATTGCGGAGGTGGGTTGAGCTTTTTGGGGCAATGAGCTGCGGTTCAGCTCCAATGTGATTCAAAATGGAAAGTTATCATGCCGCAGACAGCATTAAGTGCCCGATTTCAGCTTGAGCTGGGCGGACCTTTATTTCAATGTCGTAGCCAAGCCGTGTAAGGCAGTCCATCAGCTTGCGCTCAGACAGGTTGGTGAAATCGCCACGCATCATGTCAGATACTTTGGGTTGAGTAATGCCCATCCGCTTGGCCGCCTCTTGCTGAGTCAGCCCAAGGTTTTTCATGGCTTTCCTGATTTCGATCACCAAGCCAGTTTTGATCTTGAGCTTTTCGGCATCGGCTAGGCCAAGGTCAGCAAACACATTGCCGGTACCACGATGCACTTCAACGCCGTCAACAATTCGAGTTTTCATTTCCGCAACTTCTTAACATACGCTTCGGCGATTTTCAGCCTGGCGTGGATGATGTCCATGTCCTCCTTGGGCGTGGCGATGCCGCGCTTGCTTTTCTTCTGGAAGCAGTGAAGGACAAACACTGCTTCGGCAAACTTGACGGTGTACACGGCCCGGTAGGTACCGCCAACATCGTCTTCCACAACCTCAAGCACCCCTGCACCACCAAAGCCCTTGAGCACTTTGGCGGCATCATGCTTGTCGCCTGCCTGTGCCAACGACAGTGCAAAGCCGAAAAGTCGCCGAACGTCGGCAGGCAAGACCATCAAGTCTTTGTGGCTGCTACCGATCCATTCAAGCGGTTTTTCGTTTGTGGCCATGGTTGAAATATATTTGAACGAGTATAAACATGAATCAGCCAAACTGCACCGTTTATGGCTGAGCAGGTCACAATCATCTTGGCAATCGACCGCGCCAGCGAACTCATCGGCCAGCTGTTTGGCAGCAACGGCGCCCACGCCCTCAGCGCTTTTGGCGTGGCACAAATCCCGATGGGGGCGTGCGTAGAGATCGAGATGATTGCCGAGGTGGGTTGAGCTTTTGGGGCAATGAGCCGGGCCCTACCGCCAGTGCGACTCGAAATCGAAAGAGACCTGGCGGTGGTGCTTGATTGACAGCAGTTAGTCCAACAAACTGTCGAGGGCTTGCGGCGCCTGCGCCTAAGTCAAAAACTGCTCTATTTGGGCAATATTTCTCTCAAAATTAGCCGTTAACTTGACGATAGGCGTCCTAACCACGGTCAAAGCGCCTGTGCTGGTCAGGCATTGCGTCGGCGTTTGAGAGACCCTATAGCGCTACTGGCATCCTGCACTCGCCCGGCAGCCACGTCGTCAAGCCCATTGGCGGCCTCGTTAATCAGGAGCAGATGGATGCGTTCACGTTCGAGCCGGTGGTAATAGTCCAGCCGGTCGGAACCGATCAGCGCAATAAAGCTCTCGCCGTTTTTCGTCACAATCTTTTCGGCGCCCGCCTGAACTTCATCCGCCAACTCGGAAAAATTAGCTCTGGCATATGAAAGCGGGATCACGTCGCTTGCTGAAATTCCCATGACCTTTTCCTCAGCGGCACAGTGTGTGCGTGATTTTGTACAGTATAAGCACCTATCCCGGCAATGAAGGAGATCGTTGCCTCACACCCCAGATGGTTGCCGAGGCTAGCTGAACGTTTAGGCTAAACGCCTGGCCCGCTGTCTCGCCTGATCGAATAGCGTGGCAGCCCCAAGCTGACCACGGTACTCAGCGCGGCCACGCCGGCGCAGAGCCAAAAAGCTGCCTGTGTCCCTTGCGCCAGGCCTTGGCGGGCGGCCTCCATCAGGCTCATCGGGTCCAGGCTCAGGGTCTGGGCCAGGGTGCGCATCTCCAGCTCGTCCTGCTGCCGGATCAGCAGTTGCGGGGTCGCCAGCAGTTCCAATAACCTGGGGTTGTCGATGCGCGCCGCAGCCACCGTAGCAGCAATGCGCCCCTGGTACACCGAGTTAACCACCGCACTGGCCAGGCCAATGCCCACCATGCTGCCCACGGTGCGGGTGAACTGAGACAGCCCGCCGGCCACGCCAAAGTGCTTACGGCCCACAGCCTCCATCATTTGCAGCGTCAAATTGGGCAGCTGAAAGCCCAGGCTAATGCCGCACAGCGCAAACACCAGCATCATCCAGACCAGGGGCGTGTGCACGCTCAACTGGGTCAGTAGCACACAGCCCAGTGCCATACCGGCCTGGCCCAGGGTGATCAGGCGCTCGGCGCGGCGCAGCCGGGGCACGAGGCGCGCGTTGGCAATGCTGCCCACGGTGATAAAGACCAGCAGCGGCGTCATCACGTAGCCAGCCACTTTAGGCGACAAGTGAAAACTGCCCTGCAGCAACAGCGGCGTGTAAAACACCAGCAGAAACATGGTCATGCCCGAGCCAGCACTGAGCAGCATCAGGCGCCGGGCGACGGCGTTGTCCATCACATCGGGCGGAATCACCGGCGCCGGGGTGCGGTACTGATGCCGCAAAAATGCCCAGGTCAGCAACACCGTAGCTGCCCAAAGCCCGACAGCCAAGGGTTTAAGCGGGCCATGGGCCTGGCTCTGCTCGGCGCTGAACAGCAGGCCACACACAGCCATGGTCAGTAAGGCGACGCCCCAGCCGTCAATGCGGCGGTCGCCATCACCATGGCGCACACGCGGCAGGAAGGCCCAGACCATCGAAAAGGCCGCCAACGCGATCGGCAGGTTCGCGTAAAAGACATAGCGCCAGCTGGCGTGCTCGGACACCCAGCCGCCAAACGACGGCCCCACCGCCATGGACAGCCCGAAGGCGGCTGACATGTACACCTGCCAGCGCAGGCGCTCGGCGCTTTCGGGAAACAGGTCGGCTACGCTGGCAGATGCTACGCCCAGGAAAATACCGCCGGCCAGGCCCTGCACGCCCCGGAACAGGATCAGCTGCAGCATGCTCTGCGACAGTCCGCAGGCCAGTGAGGCCAGCGCAAACAGGGCAACGGCCACCAACAAAAAGGGTTTGCGGCCGTACAGGTCACCCAGGCGGCCGGCCAGCGGAATCATCACCGTGTTGCCCACCAAGTAGGACGACGCTGCCCAGGGGT
>CAXNFT010000067.1:0-11005 GCA_964201255.1 Rhodoferax sp. | reverse complement strand
CCGGCACCCGCCGCCAGCACCTGCCCCATGATGACCTCGCCCACCTGATCGGGTGCCAGGCCAGTCCGTTCGAGTAAGGCCTTGATCACCGCTGCCCCCAGTTCAGGCGCCGGCGTCTTGGCCAAGGTGCCACCAAATTTACCAACCGCAGTGCGGGCGGCTGAAACGATCACGATGTCTTGCATGTTTTGTCTCCTTATAGACGAACAATAGTGTTGATAAAAATTGACCTGCGTTGCCTCGCATGTTGCGCAAACAGTCCCGTCATGCTCGGCTTGACCGGGGATCCATAAGACCCTGGATTCCCGGTCGTGGCCGGGAATGACGAGTTGCTCTTGCCGCCGAACTGGTCCGTCGTCCCTGACGGATAGCTGCCGCCGCCGCCCCCCTTCGTCATCCCCGACCTGATCGGGGATCCATGTAGCCCTGGATTCCCGGTTGTGGCCGGGAATGACGGGTAGCTGTTAACGCCGCCCTCCTCCGTCATCGTCTCAGAACGGCACATCGGCCTCACGCCTTGGCCTTGACGTAACGGCCCGGAGCCGGTTCGATCGCTTTGTATTTGCCGCGGCCGTAAACCTTGGGGGCGGGAATTTGCTTGCCGGCGTGGCTCTGCAGCCAGGCGGCCCAGTCAACCCACCAACTGCCGGCGTGTTCGGTGGCGCCAGCCAGCCAGTCGGCTTGGGCGGCCGGGAACTGGCCGTCTTCACGCACCCAATGGCTGCGTTTTTTGGCCGCTGGTGGATTGATCACACCGGCAATGTGGCCGGAAGCACCCATGACAAAGCGTTTCTTGCCAGGCAGGTGCTGGGTCGATGCGTAAGCCCCACCAATCGGCACGATGTGGTCTTCGCGCGAGCCGTAGATGTAGACCGGCAGGTCGAGCTTGCGGAAGTCTATTTTTTGGCCACAGACCGTGACCTTACCCGGCTTGCAGAGCTTGTTTTCCAGGTAGGTGTACCGCAGGTACCAGGCGTAAAACGGCCCAGGCAGGTTGGTGAAGTCGCTGTTCCAGTACAGCAGGTCAAACGGCGGCGGCGTTTCGCCCTTGAGGTAATTGCCGACCACGTAGTTCCAGACCAAGTCATTCGGGCGCAAAAAGCTGAAGGTGGATGCCAGGTCCTGCCCCTTGAGCAGGCCACCCTTGCCCATCTCCTGCTCGCGGTATTTGACAAAGGCCTCGTCAATGAACACATCCAGAATGCCGGTGTCGGTGAAATCCAGCAAGGCAGTCAGAAAGGTGGCACTGGCCACCGGCTTCTGGCCGCGTGCTGCCAACACAGCCAGGGCTGTGGCGAGAATGGTGCCGCCCACGCAAAAGCCCAGGGCATTGATGGCCTTAGCCCCCGTGATCTCTTGCGTGACAGCTATCGCTTTTATATCAGCGTCTTCCACATAGTTGTCCCAGGTCTTGTGGGTCAGGGTGGCATCCGGGTTGCGCCAGCTTACGACAAAGGTGCGGTGGCCCTGCGCCACGGCATAGCGGATCAGCGAGTTTTCTGGCTGTAGATCCAGAATGTAGAACTTGTTGATGCAGGGCGGCACCAGCAAAAAGGGCTTCTCGTAGACCTTGGCGGTCAGAGGCTTGTACTCAATCAGTTGAAACAACTCAGTCTCAAACACCACCGCGCCCTCGGTGGTAGCCACGTTTTTACCCACCTCAAACAGGCTCTCATCCGTCATGGACACATGGCCCTGCTGCATGTCATGCAGCATGTTTTGCAGGCCCTTGGCGATGCTCTCGCCCTTGGACTCAATGGCTTTTTGCTGCGCTTCGGCGTTGAAAGCCAAGAAATTGCTGGGGGCGCTGGCGGCCATCCACTGTTCGACGGCAAAGCGGATACGGGCGCGGGTTTTGGCGTCGCCCTCTACCGCTTCAGCCATGCCCATCAAGGTCCGCGCATTGAGCAAGTAGGCCGAAGCCGAGAAGGCGGCAACCGGGTTGGCGCTCCAAGCCTGGGCAGCAAAACGCTTGTCTTTGGGTGGCGCTGTGCCCTGCAGGCTGTTGGTCCATAGGGCGCTGGCCTCTTTCAGGTACTGCTCTTGCAGGGCCTGCAGCTTGTCTTGTGAGAAGTGCACGTTTGGCGCTGACGCAGGCGATGTCGGTAGCCCGGCGGCCAGGCCACCCAGGTCCATGTTCTGGAGCGACTGGAAGGTTTTTGCCCAGTTGTCAGCCAGCGCGTCCTGGAACTGTTGTGCCGATTGCGCCCATAATGCTTGGGTGTTCTCCGTCATGCTGAGTCCTCTTTGTTTTTGGCATATCAGTAGAAACCCGAGTATCGCAGGTCAAGCCCTTCGAGAAACTGACAGTTTTCCACCCCTCACGCTATTTTTTCGAATGTACATTGTCCCCATCGCCTGGCTGTACGTGACCGTGATGATGGCGGTGGCAGAAGCCAACAGCCCGAGCGGCACGCTGTTGGGTGCATTCATCACCTTTTTGCTTTACGGTGCCGGACCCATCGCCCTGGTGATGTACGTGATGGGCACGCCGTCGAGACGGCGGGCCATTAAGGCCCGGGAAGCAGCCGAACACACCTCGTCCGAGGCCTCAAACCAGCCAGATGCAGGCGGCCATACGGCCGCTGACCCGGTCGCGCCGGTGCGAGAAAAACCGTGAACTCTGGCTGACGGTGCACCACGCCGGACCGCCGTCATTGCCAAACACCTGCTGCACGCCCAAAGCCGTCAAGCGCTGACGCGCGAGGCAAGCCAAGTTAGCCCACCACTTTCCCGGCGCCCCGGCTACAAACATGCGGGCTGCAGCCGGGTGATGGGACACAAAAGCCTGGCGCACCTCGTCACCCACCTCAAACGCCTGCGGCCCGATACAGGGCCCGAGCCACGCTATGATTTCAGTAGCTACCACCCCAATCTCATCAAGGGCTGGAGCCCTAAAAGCCTTATAAGTTGTCTCCAGCACCCCCTGGCCACTCGTACCAGCGAGACCGCGCCAGCCGGCATGCGCCGCCGCCACCCGGCGGCCCTGCAGGTCAGTCAGCAAGACGGGCAGGCAATCGGCCACCATGATGGTGCAGGCCAACCCCTTGTGGCTGGTTATCGCCGCATCAGCCACTTGGCCGTCTGCACTGTCCGGGTTGAGCGCCGCTACTGCATCACCATGCACCTGGGACAAAAAAACCGGTCTCACGCCCAAGGCCTCGGCCAAGGCTGCCCGGTTGGCGGCCACCGCCGCAGGCGCGTCGCCAACATGGTCACCCAGGTTGAGGCTGTCGTAGGTGCCGCTAGAGTTGCCACCATTGCGGCTGGTGCAGAGGGCCCGGACCCGCGGCGGCGCGGGCCACTGCGGCTGCAACCAATCAGGGTTCATGGTTGGTCAGCGTCAGGCTTCGAAGTCCGGGCAGTTGACCGGCTGAGCCCTGTCAAAGGCTGGCAGGGCCATGCACGCGTCAAACGCGGCCATGGTGCGCGGCAGGCCATCCAGGTTGACGTCAAAGCGCCGGCCGTTGAAGATTTGCGGCACTAGGCAGCAGTCGGCCAATGTGGGCGAGTCGCCAAAGCAATACCGACCCGCTGGTCCTTGGGCCAACTGGCGCTCAAAGCTTTCCAGGCCTTCGCGCACCCAATGGCGGTACCAGGTGTTTTTGCGGTCTTCGTCCAAGGCCAACGTTTTGCTCAGGTATTTCAGCACCCGCAGGTTATTGATGGGGTGAATTTCGCAGGCGATCGACTGCGCCAGGGCGCGTACCCGGGCCCGGCCAGCGGCATCTGCAGGCAACAGCGACGGGGTGGGCCGGGTCTCCTCCAGGTACTCGATGATGGCCATGGACTGCGACAGGCGCAGGCCATCGACCTCAAGCATCGGCACCAGGCCGTCAGGCACCAGACTGGCGTAGGCCTCTTTTTTGTGGTCGCCACGCGCGAGATGCACGGACATGTAGTCATAAGCCAGGCCTTTTAGCTCCAACGCAATGCGCACGCGGAAGGAGGCGGACGAACGGAAGTAGTTGTGCAATTTCATGCACTCAAGGATAACGCTTGTAAGGCTCGGCCGTTATTGCCGGTAACACGAGAATTCATGGGTGCCCGATCAGGTCGGGCATGACGAGATGGGGCCGGGCATGCTGCATCGTCATTCCCGTGAAAACGGGAATCCATGGATGCCCGATCAAGTCGGGCATGACGGGTAAGTGGTCGGGCATGCTGCATCGTCATTCCCGTGAAAACGGGAATCCATGGATGCCCGATCAAGTCGGGCATGACGGGATGTTGGTGGGCAGCCCGCATCGTCATTCCCGTGCACACGGGAATCCATGGATGCCCGATCAGGTCGGGCATGACGGGTGGCGGTCGGGCATGACGGCGTTGCGGCGAGGGACCGCGTCTGGCGCTAGACTAAGGGCTGTTATGAACCGCCTGGAGCCCTTTGATGATTCTTGAACTTGCCGACATCCGCATCGCGCCCGGCCATAATGCCGTTTTTGAGGAAGCGATTGAGCGCGGCTTGCTCACGGTGATCAGCCATGCCAAGGGCTTTGCTGGCTTCAAGGTCAACCGTGGTGTCGAGAGCGCAGAGCGTTACATCCTGCAGATTTTCTGGGACACCCTGGAAGACCACACCGTCGGCTTTCGCCAGTCGGAGGCGTTTGCCCAATGGCGCGCCATCGTCGCGCCGTTTTTTGCCAGCCCACCCATGGTGGAGCATTTTGAACTGGTGACCCGCTCAAGCTGAAGGTCGGCCGCCAGGGCCGGGCTGTCGGCAGGGCAGCCTAGCATTGACAGGATTCGCCCTATTCCCCAATTACCCTAGTTCCCCTTGAAAGGCTTTGTATGAGTTTTGTTGTCACCCCCTCGCCGCAGATCAGCGTGCCAGTCCTCGGTACCGAGGCCCGCTTCCCGGTACACCGCATCTACTGCGTCGGCCGCAATTACGAAGAGCACGCCAAGGAGATGGGCTTTACTGGTCGTGAACCGCCCTTCTTTTTTCTCAAGCCCACGGATGCTATCGTGGTCGTCAACCCAGATGAAACCGCCGCCCTGCCTTACCCGAGCCTGACCGCCAACCTGCACCATGAGATCGAGTTGGTGGTGGCCATCGGTACTGGCGGCAAGAACATCAAGGCCGCCGATGCCCATCAACACATTTTTGGGTACGCGGTCGGCCTGGACATGACCCGGCGCGACCTGCAGAATGAGATGAAGAAGCAGGGTCGGCCCTGGTGCATCGGCAAAGCCTTTGACCACTCGGCCCCGATTGGCCCCATCACCCCGTCGGCCCAGGCCGGCGACGTGACTGCGGCCGAGATTGCGCTGCAGGTTAACGGGCAAGACCGCCAGCGTAGCCAGGTCAGCAAGCTGATCTGGAACATTGCCGAAACCATTGAGCACCTGTCAGCCGCCTGGGAACTGCAACCCGGCGACCTGATCTACACCGGCACCCCGGAAGGTGTGGCCGCCGTAGTAGCCGGTGACACACTTCACGGCACGGTGAGCGGCTTGACCCCGATCACGCTGCAAGTGCGCTGAGACCAGGCGGGCATGTTGCGCGAACCCATACGACATTGCCGTCAATGCGGCGCCTGCGTGGTGTACCGCATTCCGGACGACGGCGACACCAAGGAACGCGCCATTTGCACTGCCTGCGCCACGGTGCATTATGAAAATCCGCTCAATGTGGTTGGCACCGTCCCCATCTGGGGCGACAAGGTGCTGCTGTGCAAACGCAACATCGAGCCCCGCTGGGGCAAGTGGACGCTGCCAGCCGGCTTTATGGAACTCAATGAGACGGTGGCCGAGGGCGCGGCACGCGAGACGGTGGAAGAATCTGGTGCTGAATTTGAGCTGGAAGGCCTGTTCTCGCTGGTGAACGTGGCGCGCGTTGGCCAGGTGCACCTGTTCTACCGGGCCCGGCTGCTGAGCGACCGCTTTAACCCTGGTTTTGAAACGATCGAAGCCCGGTTGTTCACCGAGGATGAGATCCCCTGGGACGAGATTGCCTTTCGCACCGTGAAGGAAACGCTGGAGCATTACTTTGCCGACCGGCGGGCGGGGGCCTTCTCCATCCACGCCATCGACATCACCTGATTGGCCGCGGCTTGCCGCCTGCGCCTGCGATGCTGCCCTGTTACCTGCTGCTTGACCTGGAAACCACTGGCGGAAATGCGGTGCGCGACCGCATCACCGAGATCGCTGCCGTGCGCATGGAGGGCGGGCAGGAGGTGGCCCGCTGGAGCACCCTGGTGCACCCAGGCGGCCGAATTCCGCCTTTCATCCAGAGCCTGACCGGTATCAGCGATGCCATGGTGGCCGATGCCCCGGGCTTTGACGAGGTAGCTGGCACCCTGCTGGCCTTACTGCAGGGCGCCGTGCTGGTGGCGCACAACGTGCGCTTCGACCACGGTTTTTTACTCCATGAGTTTGCCCGCGCCGACATCACCCTGAAAACCCGGACGCTGTGTACCGTGCGACTGTCACGCCTGCTGTACCCGCAGCACCGCAGCCATGGGCTTGATGCCATCATGCAGCGACACGGGCTGCAGACCCAGGCTCGGCACCGGGCCATGGGCGACGTGGACATGGTGCTGGCATGGTTGCGCCTGGTCGAGGCCGATCTGGGCGCTGATACCCTGCGCCAGCAGGCACAAATCCTCTTACAAGGCAGTGCTGCCCTGCCGCCCCAGTTGGACACCCGGATCACCGACATCCCGGATGGGCCAGGCGTGTACTTGTTTTACGGCGAAGGACCACTACCGCTCTATATCGGCAAGAGCGTGACGATGCGCAGCCGGGTGATGTCGCATTTTCAGGCGGCTAGCCGACAGCCACGTGAGATGCGTATGGCACAGGAGATCCGACGCGTTGAATGGCGTGAAACAGCGGGTGAACTAGGCGCCCTGCTGCTCGAGGCCCGGCTGGTGAAAGACCTGCAGCCGGTCCACAACCGGCAACTTCGGCGTGAACGGGCGCTGTGCGCCTGGCGACTGGACGACAACCCCAAAGTGCGGCCGCTGACCACGCTGGTCAGCGGTGCCGACTTTGAGCCAACGCAATTTGGTCAGCTGTACGGCGTCTACCGCTCGCGCCGGCAGGCCCAGGACGCGCTGCGTGAGCTGGCCGACGCGCATGGCCTGTGCCTGCAGGCGCTGGGCCTGGAATCTGGCCAGGGCCGCTGTTTTGCCCACCAGATTGGTCACTGCAAGGGCGTCTGTTGCGGCCAGGAAAAGCCCGAGCGGCACCGGCTGCGACTGGAACTGGCGCTTGCCGAGCAAAAGCTGAGGGTCTGGCCCTATACCGGGCCGATAGGCCTGCGAGAGGTCGACACGGTGCGCGGCCGCACCGAGATCCACCTGTTTGACCAGTGGTGCCACCTGGCCACGGTGGACGACGACGACAGTTTGGCAGAAGCTCTGGATGCTGGCACCGGCAAGACAAACCGCAGCAGCCTGGCCTTTGACCTGGACACTTACCGCCTGCTGCTCAAGCACCTGGCGGCGCCGGCCCGCGCTGGATTGACCTTGCTGACCTGGCCGGCCGCAAGCTGACACCGATCTGAGGGGCCAGTCGCCGCCTCAAGGGTGCAGTTTGGTCCACACGGTTTTTATCTTGGCTTCCAGCATGGCCGGAGTGAATGGCTTCATGATGTAGCTGGAGACACCGGCCTTGACGGCGTCCATCACCAGGGTGCGCTCACTCTCTGCGGTGATCATGATGAAGGGCACAGGCCCCAGGCGTTTGTCGGCTCGCACCAGCTTAAGGAATTCAATGCCCTTCATGACGGGCATATTCCAGTCGGACAGGATCAGCTCCACTGGCTCCCCTCTCAAGAACTCGGTTTTGATGACCTCGATGGCGCGGTGCCCGTCGCTAGCCTGCAGAATATCGGTAAAACCAAGGTCTTTGAGTTGACCTTTCACAATGGCGCGCAAGGGCCCCATGTCGTCAACAATAAGAATCCGGGTCTTGGGAGGGAACATGACAAATCCTGATTACGATGCCAGTAGGAGCGAAAGCGGCACGTGCAAGGTAAAGGTCATACCCTGCCCAGCCGTGCTTTCAATCAGTATATGACCTCCCACCGAGCGCACGGCGTGGTCGATAGCATCCAGACCCACGCCCCGACCCGACAGCATGCTTAGCTCTGACGCGGTGCTAAAACCGGGCAGCAACAGGATGCGCCAGGGTTGACCGGTGCGTTCGCAGTCGTCGACCAAAGCCTGGTTGAGCCCAGATTTTTGCCGCGCCTTCGCGGGAAGCTCTTGAAAATCCAGGCCCCGGCCGTCGTCTGCCACCTGGATGTGGAGCATGCCGGCCTCAGTGGTCAGAACCACCTTGAGCGTCCCCGTAGCAGGTTTGCCAGCCGCTTCCCGCACATCAGGCAACTCAATACCATGGCACAACGCGTTGGTCAGCAAATGCGGAAAGACTTGGCTTAGCGCGTCAAAAACCGGCTTGCCCAACCTGCCCCCCTCACCCGACAGCTCAAAGCGCGCCTGCTTGCCCAGGTCTGGTGCCAGACGCGCCACTTCAGACGACCAGGCCGAGAACAGCCGACTGGCATCAACTGCCTCCAGCGCGGCCATGATGCTGGCTACAGCAGCCAAATCGCCCTGCGCAATGGCGGCCCGCAGCCGCGCGAGATCCTGGTCGGACAGCACACTGCCGGTGAGGCGCTGCCGCAAAGCACTGCCCATTTTGTCTATCAGACCCTGCACACTGGCCTGCGCACCGGCCAGCTGGGCGAGCCCAGCCTGAAACCCCTGTTGTTGTTCCGCAGTGATGGCCGGCTGGTGCGCAAAGGCCAGAATGGCCGACTCCAGCTCGTGTGCGCTGGCCTGCACTGGCTTCAGGGCGAACATGCCCGCCAAGCCTTTGAGGCTGTGTAACTGGCGCATGCTGTCCTCCAGCCGCGCCGCATGCTGCAATGGCGTCACTGAGCCCAGGGAATGTGCCAGCACGGTCATCTCGGCCAGGGTACGGGTCAGCAACTCTGCCGCCTCAAAAAAAATTTCTGGGTTCTCATGAATTTTGCCCAAGGTGTCTTGCTGCGCCCTCAGCGCCTCATTGGCGCGTTCGAGCTTGCGCTGGGCTGTGACATCTTCGACCCCAATATCGACCGCCGCTACGGCACCATCGGCCCCGCGCGATGCATGGTAAGAAAACATGTATTCGCAATCGCCATCGGGCGATGGCAGTTTGAGCTCTTGGGTGAGCAAGCCTGTCAAATCCTCAAAGGCCATGAACGAGTCTTCAAACAGCATGGCATAGGTTTCAAACCAAGAGGCCTGCTCCGCGGCATTGTCCCCACTCACCAACCCGGCGAAGGACACGCCAGCCAGGTCGTCCTTGCCAAAATAGCGGGCACACTTGAGCGAGTATTCGTTGGTGACCCTTGCCAACCGGTCCAGTTTCATAAAGCCCTGTGGCGTGTGCTGCAAAATCTCGCTCTGCCGGCGGGTTGCGGTTTTGAGGCGCTCGCTGGTTTGCAGGAACAGGGCGCGCCAAAGCCGAGGAATGTCGTCCAGCATCTGCACAAAGGCGGCCTTGTTGATTTTGAGCAGCTGGCAGTCTCCCAGGGTCACCACCGAGGCCGTGGCGACGGTGTCTGGCACCACGCACGACATCTCACCAAAGCATTGCACCGTGCTGATCTGCGCCACGATTTCGCCATTGACCATCACCTTGACGGCACCACTCTGGAGAATAAAAACCGCTGGTGCCTGCTCATGCTGGGTAAGCAGGACCACATCAGTCGGCAAGTGCGACTCAACCACCGCGGCGGCCACCAGCACCAACTCGTGGTCTTGCAGGTCTTTGAAGAGCTCAGATTGCTTCAGCGTTTCAATGATCGACATCTTGACTTTCAGGCTTGGGTCTGGGCGCTGCGGCGCGATACTGCGTACGGCGGAAGACCGCGTAGCATACGCTGGCCATAGCCCTGTTGCAGCAGGCGACGGTCATAACAAACCACGGTCGCCTGGTCTTCCTCGGTGCGAATGGCGCGGCCAGTCCACTGCAGCAGGCGAACACCCGTCGCCGGCACGACCAACTCGGCAAAGGGGTCGCGCCCAAGCGTCTTGAGCCACTCGGCTCGGGCCTCTTCCACCGGGTCGGCGGGAGGGCTGAACGGCAGCTTGGCGATGAACACGGTTTCGCACAGCCGTCCAGGCAGGTCCAGGCCTTCGCCAAACGACTGCAAACCAAAAATAATGGAGGCTTGACCGGCTTCGATACGGGCCTGATGTGCCGCCAGCAGGCGGCTGCGGGACAGCTGGCCCTGCACCAGAACACAGGTCAGCAAGGCCGGGTCCAGCGCATCGATCGCCGCCCTCATCTGCAGCCTGGAGGTAAACAGCGCCAGCGCACCATGGCTGACTTGCCGCAAGTCCGTCATCAGCTCAGCCACCATGGCCCGGGTGTAGGCGGGGGCGTCACGCGGGTCAGCAGCCGTTTCCACCACCACCAGTCGGCCCTGGTTCTGGTAATCAAAGGGGCTGTCCACCGCCAGCGTTGTGACCTGAGATTGTCCGTCCAACCCGGCTTCCTGCAAAAAATAGTCAAAGCTGCCGCAGCTGGTCAGGGTGGCTGAGGTAACCACCGCTGCCCGTACTTGCCGCCACAGGTGCTGGCGCAGCAGATCGCCCGGCACAATCGGACAGGCATGGGCGCTCACCACCACCAGGCCTGAGCTGGTGTCGGCCTCGAACCACTTGGCCAGCGGTGGGTCGCTGTGCGTCAGCAGCAGGCTGCTGGTATGAGCAACTGCAAGCAGGCGCGGCGCCAACTGCCCCAGCCGGGCGTACATCAAAGCACAGCCCAGCGCCTGAGCCGGGTCTTCGCGAACCAGGCGTTTGAGCTCGCTGGCGAGTTCCTCCAGCACGGCGGATAAGCCAGCAGCATGGCCTTGCACCAAGGCCAGGAGCGCCTGCAGCTCGGGTGGCAAGGCACCATGCCGCAGCCGATACAGGCTGTTGTACCCGGCTGATTCGACGCTCAGGCGGTCCATCAACAGGCGTGCCAGGTCATTCAATGCACTTTTGAGTTGCTG
>CAXNFT010000066.1:0-11017 GCA_964201255.1 Rhodoferax sp. | reverse complement strand
GCGCTTTGCTGATTCGGATGAAGACATGCAAAAGAAACAAGATTACCTGGAGGTGGCCACGGCCCTCAGCCCCGGCACAGGTGCCACATCCACCTCCACACCCACCGCTGCTGCATCATGACCACTGGCGCTGACAACGCCGCCTTGCTGGCGCAGGTGGCAGATCTGCAAGCGCAGGTCCGACTGATGCAAAGCGCGTTGTCCCAGATGCCCCAGGGGGTGCTCGTGTTGGGCAAAGACGGCCGAATCAACTACTTCAATGCTCGGGTCTGCGAGATCTGCAACGTGACCGCGGAATTTTTGGCCAGCAAGCCCCTTATTTCCGATATCCAGGATATACAGCACCAGCGGGGCGATTCTGGCCCTGATCTTTCGCTGGTGGAGCCCAGCGCCCGTACCTATGTGGCAGGCCGGGGCGTGACGGTGGACCACACCATCCAGTACACCCGCCGAACTCTCGACGGGCACTACATCGAGGTGACGTCCTTGCCGACGCCCCAGGGCGACTACGTGCGCACTTTTGCTGACGTCACAGTACGTGAAATGGCCAAATTGCAAGCCGAACAAGTGGCCGACAACAAGGGGCGGTTTATGGCCATACTCAGCCACGAGCTGCGCACGCCGCTGACCACCATCTTGGGCATGAACACCCTGCTTCTGGATTCAAAGCTGGACGCAGACCAACAAGACTATGCCCAACGGGTGGGCGCAGCCGGCAGCTTGATGCTGTCGGTGCTCAATAACGTGCTGGATTTTTCAAAAGCCGAGGCCGGGAAACTGCGTCTCGACATGGAGCGGTTCGAATTGGCCCCCCTGTTGCGCGGGGTTGTGCAGCTGATGTCTGCCGAAGCACAGCACAAAGGCTTGGCGCTGGAGCTGGCCCTTGACCCCGCCCTGCCGCAGTGGTTGCAGGGAGATCCCCGGCGGCTCAAGCAGGTGTTGCTCAACCTGGCGGGCAATGCCATCAAATTTACCGCTCGAGGCAGTGTGCGCATCAGCGTCACCTTAAGCCAGCAACTGTTGCGCCGGGCATGGGTTCAGTTTGAAGTGACAGATACCGGCATCGGCATCGCGCCGGGGCACCAGGCCGGCATATTTAACCAATTTGAGCAGCTCGGTGCCCTGTCCCAGGCAAACCCTGGCAGCACTGGCCTGGGCCTTTCCATCTGCCGGACGCTGGTCGGGCTAATGGGCGGCTGGCTGTCCGTCACCAGCACCTTGGGGGAGGGCAGCCACTTCTGGTTTGGCATACCATTTGATCAGTCTGGGGACAAGGCTAGCAGCCTACCGTCGAACCCGCCGGTGGACCGTCCCCTTGACCCACCAACGGAACGACCCCAGCGCCTGGCAGGCCTGCGGGTGCTGGCGGTGGATGACAATGCCAACAACCGCTTGCTCGTGCGCTTGATGCTGACCCGAGAAGGCTGCCAGGTCACGCTGAGTGAGGACGCGGAATCGGCCCTGAACAGCATCCAGCAAGCACCCACTCGGTTTGACGCGGTGCTGATGGACGTCCAGATGCCAGGCACCGATGGGCTGATGGCCACGCGCACGATCCGCCAGACGCTGGGCCTGGGCACCCTGCCCATCATTGGCATGACCGCCGGGATATTTGCAGAGGACCAGAAGGCCTGCATGAAGGCCGGCATGAACCGCTACGTGAGCAAGCCTTTCAACCTCGAAGAACTGGTGCTGAGCCTGCAAGCTGTGCGGCCTCTAAGCGCAGACGGCGCGTCGGCTTAGCCTGCCACGGGTGACTGAAGGCGGTCTGGCATGTTCAGGCTGTAGGACCGGCAGCTGTTGCTGCCCTCAAGGCGCGCCACCGACAAGGCCACGGCCGCGTGGTCCAGCAGTGTCGGTAAGTTGGTGCCGTCACGGGGGAAAAAAGCGCAGCCGATATGGGCGGCCGGCACCAGGCGGTCTTGCGCGAGGGGCATGGCTTGGGTCAGCGCGCCCAGCAGGCGTTGGGCGATCGGCGCCAGATCTTCATCGTTCTTAGGGCCCACCATCAAGGCGGTGAATGTGTGTGGCCCGCTGCGCGCCAACTGATCGCAGCCCCGAATCACTTGCAGCAAGCGGTTGGCGCTGGCTTGCAGCACCGCATCCAGCACACCGGCGCCATGGGTTTCGGCCAAAGGCAGCACGCCGTCGAGCTCAATCACCAGCAGCGCCACGCGCGCACCGCCCTGCCAGGCCAGTGCGATTTGCTGCTCGGCTTTATGGCTCAGCAGCGCCATGGTCGGCAAGCCGGTCAGTTCATCGCGCCAGGCTGCGTCAAACAGCGTGTGGGCGGCCTGCCGGCGTGCTGGCTCAGTGTCGCCAGCCAAGGCCTGGGTGGCCTGGACCAGCTGCGCGTGGGTTGCGGCCAGGCTCTCGTGGCGTCGCTCGAGTGCGCTGTAGCGGGCCAATAGGGCTGCAAAGTCTTCACTGGTTTGGCGCAGCTGCTCGGCCAGGCGCTGGTCGTGGTTCATGCTGCAGGCCTGCCCGACTTGAGCTGCGGCAAAAGCGCCGCCAGGTCCTGCGCGTATTGCTCGGTTTGCCGGGGCGCCAAACAGCTGGCGCAGGCGGCCATCCGGCGGCCGTACAAGGGCGCACCGGTGGGCAGCGAGAGCACAAACGAGGCCATGCCGCGCCGCTGCGGATCGGCATGGTCGGCGTCCAGCGCCACGCTCTTGAGCTGGCCACCGTGCAAGGCCACGATGCGCTGGCAAATGGCCATCCGGATGTCGGCACTGAGGGAGGTGTGAGAGGTGAAAGAGGCCTTGGCGACTGGGCTGGCCGCGCCGGCAGGGCGCGCCGAGCGGCCCGAAGAGGGGAGGCACTGGCCGGTCATCACGACAAAGCCACCGGCCTGCCGAACCCTGATCTCAACCTGCGCCTGCACCGGCGCGCTGGCGCCCATCTCCTCCAGAAGCGCCGTCAAGGCAATACCCAGCCAGCGGGCGTCGCCAAACAGCATGCCTTGCTTGCCATCGGCATCACTAAGGGCCCGGTTCACGCTGAAGTCACTGCGGCGTGAGGGCAGCGCCGCGATGGTGGCGTCGATCAACTCCCCTATATGGACCCGGTCACCCTGAAAAAACGCATCCTGCTCGTGCAGTTCGCACAATTGCTCCATGGCGACCAGCAGTTGGCTCAGGCGCAGCGATTGCTGTTGCACCCGGGCCAGCTGGTTCGCACTGTCAGCGGGTACCGGCGCTTGCGCCAGTTGCAGGCGCAATCTGGTCAGCTCATGGCGAAAGTCTTCCCCCAGCAGGGCAAAAAAGCTGTCCGGCCCAAGGCCTGTCTGCGGGCTCACAGTGGCAGCGGTGCTTGGGGTTCTGGTTGCCGGCGCAGGTGCCGTGATGAAGATGGCAAAGGTGCTGGGCTCGTTCCTGCACAGGTGAAAGTCAGCGCCCCCGGCGGCCTGTTGGAAAACCCCGTCTACGGCCACCGGCACCTGCAGTTGGCCCGCCCGAACCTTGCCAATCAGCGCCGCCAGTGCGCCGGCACCGGCCAGGCAGGCCTTGAGCCAGGGCTTTGCCGCGCGGTTGTAATCTGTCACCTGGCCATCTGGACTCAGCACAATGACCCCTTCGGTCATTTTTTCCAGCATCAGCGGGTGCAGCGCCACATTCATGGCGACGGCGTGTTCTGACGACCTTGCTTTTGCGCCCAAACAGTGGTGGCAATGGCCAGCAATTTGTCAAATGCAATTGGCTTGGGCAGAACCAGAATGTTCGGTGGCACACCGCCGCGCTCTGCCATTTCGGCCGCGCTCAGGCCACTGACCACCACGGCAGTCATGCCTTCAAAACCCGCTTTGCCATTCAGGATGCTCAGCATCTGGAAGCCATCGACCCCGGGGATGCTGAGGTCGATGAACAGCAGATCAGGTTTTAGGCGTTCCACCGCCAGCAGGGCTTCGATGCCGTTGTCGCTGGTTTCCACCAGCGGGACCATCGGCCAGCGGCTCAGCATGGTCTGGTACAGGCGCAGCAAATCACGGTCATCCTCCACCACCAGCACCCGCAGGCGCTGGGGATTTTGCGCCTGGGATGCTGCGGCGCTTGGAGCTTTAGGCCGGGCGGCCGTGCTGGCGTGCAGGATCTTGTCGATCGACTTGCGCGTCACCCGCCGGTGTCCACCGGCGGTCTTCCAAGCCTCCAGCAGGCCGTTGTCAACCCAGAGTTGCACGGTACCCACAGAGATGGCCAGAATCTCGGCGGCTTCACTGGTGGTACAAAATACTTTTTCGACTTTCATGGATGTCCTGGACGAAGATGCATAGCGCACCTGTTCGGTCTACTGAATTTTAGTGTTTTTAAACAGATATTTAAATATTTTGTGAAAACAGAGTTATAAGCGCTCGATTTTGCCATGGGCCGCCAAAAAACCTCTAGACGCGTGTTCAGGCTGCCGAGGCGGTCCTGAGTTGGCCAAACCGGCGCTCAGCTCGGGTGCCGATGGCGCAAAAAAGCCTCGAACTCGACCGGCGCCATCGGGCGCGCAAACAAAAAGCCCTGCGCGTAGTCGCATCCGGCGGCCAACAGCAGGTCGCACTGCGCCTGGGTCTCTACCCCCTCGGCCACCACCACCTTGCCCAGTTCGTGGGCCATCACGATGATGGCCTTGCACAGGGCCAGATCGGTAGACGCCGGCGCCAAGTGGCGGACAAAACTGTGGTCGATCTTGATCACGTCAATGTCGAACTTGTGCAGGTGCGACAGCGAGGCGTACCCGGTGCCGAAATCGTCCAGCGACATCTGGATGCCGGCGTCGCGCAGCGCCTTGAGCCTGGTGGTCACGCGGGCGCTGGTGTCGTGCAGCAGGCCCTCGGTGATCTCGGCCACGATGCTCTCACCGGGCAGGCCGAGCAGGTTGAGCTGACTGTCCCAGTTGAGGCTGACGCGGTCTACGTGATGAAATTGCACGGGTGACTGGTTAACGCTGATCTGAAAATCTGGCGCCAGCGTGGCCCGCCATTGCCGCACCTGCTCCAGCGCCTGCGCGAACACCCAGGCCCCGATTTCAACAATCAAACCACTGGTTTCCGCCACCGGAATGAAGGTGGCCGGACTGACCAGGCCGTGGACCGGGTGCTGCCAGCGGATCAGCGCCTCGGCCTTGTGCACGCGCCCGGTGGCCAGCTCAACAATGGGCTGGTACAGCAGCCGAAACTGTTGCTCAGCCACGGCAGTACGCAGCTCATTGGCCATACGCACCCGTGTCAGCGCCGCCTCTTGCAAGGCCGGCGTGTAAAAACTGAAGCGGTTGCGCCCGGCGCCCTTGGCCGCGTACAGGGCCTGATCGGCGTTCTTGTACAAATCCTCGATCTCGGTGGCGTCGTTCGGGTAAAGGGTGACCCCCAAACTGCCTGAAACAAACACCTGCTCGTCGTGCAGTTGGAACACAGCCGCCAGGGCGTCCAGTATTTTCTGCAAGAGGCGTTCGAGCTGGCTGTTGCTCTTGAGCTCGGTCAACAGCACGGTGAATTCATCGCCCCCCATGCGCGCCACGGTGTCGGTCTCGCGCACACAGGCCTGGATCCGGCGCGCTGCCTCCACCAGCAGCAGGTCGCCAAAATCATGGCCCAGGGTGTCATTGACTTCCTTGAAGTGGTCCAGGTCAATGAACAACACCGCCAACTCGCCACGACCACGCCGGCTCTGGCGAATGTCTTGCTCAAGCCGGTCGCGCAGCATGCGGCGATTGGGCAGGCCGGTCAGGGGGTCAAAGTGGGCCTGCTCCCAGATCACTTTTTCGGCGTTGCGGCGTTCTGTGATGTCGTGCACCATGGCCAGGCGCCGGACCTGCTGGCCCTGGTCCCAGACGGTATTCATCACAATGTGCACCCAGACTGTGCGGCCTCTGGCGGTGAGCACCTCGATTTCCAGGTCCAGCGGCGGGTCGCCCGGCCGGGCTTCGTCGGTGGCGGTGCGCATGCGGGCCCTTGACTCGGGCGGCAGAAAACGGCCGGTGTCGCCAGGCACCGGCTGAAAGTTTTGCGGCGAGGTCTCCAAAATATGGTGCAACTCCTCGGTCCAGATCACCTTGCGGGCGACCAGGTCGAACTCCCAGCCGCCAATCCGGCTCAGGGCCTGCATGGCCTGCAGCAGCTGGGTTTTTGCCTCCAGCTGCAGGTTCCGGGCCCGAAGCCGCTCTTCCACCTGCTTGCGCTCGGTGATGTCGGTGTGGGTCCCTATCATCCGCAGCGGGATGCCCTGAGCATCGCGGCTCACCACCATACCGTGGGCCATCACCCAGATCCAGGCGCCGTCTTTGCACCGCAGGCGCATGTCAAGCGCGTAATGGGTGGTGTGACCCGCCAGATAAGCGGCCCTGGCCGCATGCACCCGCTCTGTGTCGTCGGGGTGAAGATGGGCAAAGAAAGCCTGTACGTCATGGCCGATCTCATGCTCGGCATACCCCAGCATGGCCTTCCAGCGCGGTGAATGGGATTGTTCCCCGGTCACCAGGTTCCAGTCCCAGACCCCGGCGCCTGAGCTCTCCAGCGCCAGCCGCCAGGGGTTGGTGGCCTCGCCGTCCCAAGGCGCCAGCGCCAGGCCAGAGGAGGGTGTCAGGGCGGATGCGATGGGTTCAGTCTGGGTTCTTGTCATGGGTGCTCTCTGCAGGTGGCCTGACCGCTTCGTGCGGGCGGTTTGCAAGCGCTTTCAACATCATAAGGCTAGCCGCCCATGCTGATCAGCCGGGCCTGCAACTCGGCCATGCTAAAGGGTTTGATCAGGTAATCGTCAGCGCCAGCGTTGAGCCCCTGCATACCTGGATTCCCGGTCGTGGCCGGGAATGACGGGTGGTCGTCGTCCCCGGCTTGATCGGGGATCCATGCACCCCTGGATTCCCGGTCGTGGCCGGGAATGACGAGAGACGTGGCCGGGAATGACGGGAGACGTGGCGGGAATGGCGGGTAGTCGTCATCCCCGGCTTGATCGGGGATCCATGCCAGTTTGCACCGCCGCCACCCGCGCCTGGTACACGGCCTCGCCGATCTGGCTGCCGCTGGCGCCAGCGGCCTGCGCCGCCGCCGCCACCGAGGCGGTGGGCACGCCCAGCGCCGCCGCCAGTGCCGCCAGCAGGCGTGGGCACTGCGGGTAGGGCGCATCCTGCAGACCGAGTCGGCCGCGGGCATCGCACTCACAGGCCAGCAGCACCTCGGCAAAACGCTGCGGCTGGCGGAGTGCATCACAGCGCGTCAGCAGCCCCATCAGGTCGGTGGCGTTGAGTTCTGGGCTTCGGTGGATGTTGCCCTGCTCGCGCGCCACCACCTCGGCCAGTTCGCGGCAAGCCGTCGGCACACGCCAACGTTCGGCGAGGCGGCGCAGCCAGACCAGGTCATGACCCAAGTCATGGCACAGGGCAGCAAAACGCACCGGCAGCGAGGCGCCCAAGCGGGCACACTGGTCCAGCACCAGCAGCACATGCTGCCCGGTATCCACCTCAGGCAACAGCCGCACCAGAGCGCCACAGTCACGCAGCACGGTGAACATGCGCGACGGTGTAGCGGCCATCAGTCCGGTGGCCAGTTCCTGCCAGACCCGCTCGGGCACCAGGTGGTCCACCTCGCCGGCCTGCACCATCTCGCGCATCAGCTGCAGGGTGTCGGGCGCCACCGTGAAGTCGGCAAAGCGCGCCGCCAACCGGGCCACGCGCAGAATGCGCACCGGGTCTTCCCGGAACGCGGGGGTGACATGGCGAAACACCCGGCGTGCCAGATCGGCGCGTCCGCCCCAGGGGTCGATCACCGTATTTTCTTTAGCATCAAAAGTGCCGTCAGCCCTAATGCAGCTTGCCTCTATAGCTATGGAATTGATAGTAAGGTCGCGCCGCGCCAGGTCTTCTTCCAGCGTCACATCGGGCGCGGCGTGCACGGCAAAGCCGTGGTAGCCCGGGCCGGTCTTGCGCTCGGTGCGGGCCAGCGCATATTCCTCATGGGTCTGCGGGTGCAAAAACACCGGGAAATCTCGCCCCACCGGCAAAAAACCCTGGGCCAGCAACTGCTCGGGGGTTGCACCTACCACCACCCAGTCGCGGTCTTTGACTGGCAGACCCAGCAGGGCATCCCGCACCGCGCCACCAACCAGGTAGGTTTGTAGGCTTGCCGGGCCGTCTCGGCGATTGGGTGCGTCAGAACGGGCAAGTGCACTCAAAGCGGGGCCTCTAGGCTACAAACAAGCGCGATGTCAAGGCATGGGGGCGATGGGCCAGCACACCGGCCTGGATTTGATCTGGCGTGAGGCCGAAGATGGTTTGTAGAGCCTGGGCGTAGACCGCCGCGGCATCGACCGTGACGGCCAGGTCGCGGCCCTCAAACAGTTGGGCCTTGTCCAGCCCGGGCCAATCGGCCACAACGCCGGCCGGCTTGACCAAGCCGCCCGCTGCCAGGATGCAGCTGCCCCAGCCGTGGTCGGTGCCGGTGGTGCCGTTCTCAGCTGCGGTGCGCCCGAACTCGGTCACGGTCAGAACCAGCGCGTCGGCCCAGCGGGCACCCAGGGTCTCGCGGAAGGCCTTGATCGCGTCGTCGACCATTTTGAGCTTGGTGGCGTGGGTGCCCTCAGCCGCACCCTGGCTGGCGTGGGTGTCAAAGCCATCAAAATCGATCAACCCCACCATGGGCCCGTCGCTGGGCAGCATGCGCAGGGCGGCTTCGCGGGCCAGGCCGGCGGGGGATTTGCGCTGCTCAAAGTTGCCGCTGACCGGCAGCATGGCATCGGCTTTTGGGCGGCCCTCGACCCAGCGTTGGCCGAGCGGGTGAAGGTCGGGGTCGGTGCGCCACAGCTCCCGCACCAGCGCGTAGGTGGCGTCTGAGGGGGTGGGCATCCAGTTGGGGAACTGGGTTTCTGATCTGGCGTCGCCGCGCAGGATGAGTGGCATGGGGATCGAGATCGCCACACCGTTGCCCAGGTTGGCTCGCTCCATGGCACGGCCCAGCCAGCCGGAGGCCGAGGTGTAGGCCTTGGCCACGCCGGTTTGCATGATGTCCTGCCCCTCAAAATGGGAGCGGCCCCGGTAGCCAAAGCCGGTGGCGTGCACCGCCAGCGCCTGGCCCTGCTCCAACAAGCTGGCAAAGGTGGGGAGCGCCGGGTGCACGGCAAAAAACGGGGTCCCAGGCAGCAGCCTGGCCGGCACCAGATTGCCCCGAATGAGCCGCAGTGCAGGGTCACCGATGGGCGGAATAGCGGTCAAGCCGTCCATGGCGCCACGCAGCAGCAAGACCAGCAGCCGCCGCTGGCCCGCTGCTGGGGATGCTGCCGGGGCCGCCCCCTGTTGGGCCGCCACAGCCGGGTGGCCCGCCAATGACAGCGTAGCCCCCAAAGCGACAAATTGTCTACGTTGCATGACTAACTCCAAAGCATCTCGGGGGAGGTGATGTAAGCCGTCCAGCGCGCCCTGGGGTCCAGGCCCTTGGCCCGAGCGCTGTTCAAGGCTTGCGCGATGGCGCTGCCAGGGCCATGCTGACGGGCCAGCACCGCCTGCAGCCGCGCTTCGGCGTCGGGTATGCGGCGCGCAAATTCAAAGGCGAATCGAATGCGCCGGTCCATCATTTCCCGGGAGATCCAGTCGCGGCTGAACAGCGACCAGCCGTTGGGTTGCGGGCATTGGTGCACTGCCTGACCCAAGTCACCCAGCAACCAGTGGTAACGCTCACCCGGCACACCTCTGGCCGGCGGCGCCACCCGCAGCGGCATGCCCGAGACGCGAAAGATGCTCCAGAGCCAGGTTTGCGGGTCCTGGAATTTGCGGACCTGCGCCCCGGCCAATGCAACTTCTGCCACCACGGCCTTGTGAACTGCCGGCAAGTGGCCCTTGCTTTTTTGAAACACCGCCACCAGTCGCGCCACGCTGTCAGCCGGGGGCTCGTCGGCAATGAAGGCGACTGCCAGCTTATGGCAAATATGCTGCGCCGTGGCGGGGTGCGCGGCCAGGTCGTCTACCAGCGACTGCAGCTTGCCGTCGTTGTGTATGAAGGCGCTGTACTTTTTGCCCATGACCGTTTGGCTGCCGGGCTCGTGCTTGTCAAAATTGAAGTAGCTGCCCAGTGGGACGCCGGCCTTGCGCCATTGGTCAGGGCGGTTGACACCCCAGCCCGTGAGGATGTAGGTGACCGCCATCACATCGTCCTGGCTGTAGCCCGCCGCCGGGCTGACGGTGAACAACTCCAGCAGTTCGCGGCCCAGGTTTTCGTTGATCTCGTCGGTGGTCCAGCGCTGGCGCCGGGCCTTGGAATTCGGGCCGGTCGACCGTTCGTTATCGAGGTACAACACCATGGCCGGGTGGGTGACCGCCTCAAACAGCATGTCACGAAAGCTGCCGGCCATGCGGGCCCGCAGCATGCGCATATAGGGCCCCACGGCAGTGTTGATGTTGTTGTTGGTGGGAGACACCGTGAAGTGGTTGCTCCAGAAATGCCAAAAACGCTCAAAGGCCGGCGCCGGCCCGTTGACGGCCATGGCGGCCCGGGCCTGCATTTCCTTCCATGGCTCAAGCTGCCAGTAGGGCAGCTCGACCGTCTCATAGCGGAAACGCTCGTAGGCCTCACGCGGCCGGTCTTTGGCCGCGGCAAAACTTTGCAGCTCGGCCTGCTGGTGGGCCAGCAAGCCGCCTGCCACCTCTTCCTGGGTGTGCAGCAGCCTTAAATCAGGGGGCAGGCCGTCCATGAGCTGCCCCGACCGATCGGCCAAAAACGCCACGGGCGGTGCTCCGTCAAATTGGCCCTGCGCCCAGGCCACGGCGTCGCTGGGGGTGGCCTCGTCCGGTGCCAGGCCGAAACCGACCTGACGAACAAAGCGTGCAATTTCTTGCGGATTCATGGTGCGCGGCCTCCTGCTTACTCGAGAAACTCAAGCGTGTTGCGCACCCCATTGGTCGGCCGCGCGTTCTCCTGGCCGCGCAGGTCGACTCGGCGGATCTTGCCCGAGATGGTCTTGGGCAGGTCGCTGAACTCGATGCGGCGCACCAGCTTGTACGCCGACACCCGCTCGCGCATGAAGCGGAAGATCGCCGCTGCCGTGGCAGCGTC
>CAXNFT010000065.1:0-11146 GCA_964201255.1 Rhodoferax sp. | reverse complement strand
TGTTACTGCTAACTTCCGGGCGGTAAGGGCTCGGGCCGGGCTGGTTTTGGCCGTGGCGGCTTGCTGGTGTGCACCAGCAAAGTCGCCTTGGCCATGTCGTTTGCCCAGAGTGCCGGCCAGGCCGTCAAGGCGCGGGCGATGGCTTGGTCAATGGCAATGCGGTGGTCCAGTGACGGTTTTTTCAGCACCCAGTCCAGCACCTCGGCGCGGTCGCCTGGGTGCCCTACGCCCAGGCGCAGCCGCCAGTAGTCGCCGGTGCCAAGCTGCGCGTGGATGTCACGCAAGCCGTTGTGGCCGGCGTGGCTGCCACCAAACTTGAGCTTGGCCTCGCCTGGGATTATGTCAAGCTCGTCTTGGGCCACCAGAATATCTGCGGGCGCAATCTTGTAAAAGCGGGCTAGGGCCGCGACGGAGCGACCGCTCAGGTTCATGAAGGCCTGCGGCTTGAGCAGCCACAGCGACCGGTCCCCAATAGTAGTGCGCGCCACCAGGGCCTGATAGCCCTTGTCAAAGGCCCAGGGCGCCTTGAGCTGCAGCGCCAAAGCGTCAACAAACCAAAAGCCGGCATTGTGCCGAGTCTGTTCATAAGCCGGGCCGGGGTTGCCCAAGCCCACCATCAAGCTGATCATGACGTGATTATCAGATGAACGCGGCGTGTGGGTCAGCAGGTTTGAAGTCGATTACCCTTAGAAAACAACACAGCCCACGCAAGGTGGGCTGTGAGTCTTAGACGCGGCCTTGGATGGCCGCGCTGGTAGGCGAACCTTGCGGCTTACTCGCTTACTTCTTGGCAGCCGTCTTGGCTGCGGGTGCTTTGGCTGCTGGCGCTTTGGCAGCAGGTGCCTTGGCAGCCGGTTTGCCAGCAGCCTTGGCAGCGGGCGCCGCAGCTGCGTCGGCAGCCGGCACCTCTGCGCCGGCTACAGCCACCACCGAAACCAGCACCGGGTTGTTTTTGCCGCGCGTGACCGCCGTGACACCCTTGGGCATCGTCACATCGGCCAGATGCAAAGATGAACCTTTCTTCAGGCCGCTCAAATCAACCGCGATGAATTCGGGCAGGTCTGCGGGCAGACACAGCACCTCAATCTCGGTGATCACGTGGTTGGCAATGCAGCCCTCGGTCTTGATGGCCGGTGAATTTTCGTCACCGCTGAAGTGCAGTGGCACCTTCATGTGCAGCTTGGTGTTGGCGTCTACGCGCTGGAAATCAATGTGCAGCACCAACTGCTTGAACGGGTGCATTTGCACGTCACGCAGCAGAACCTGATGGCTGCTGCCAGCGACGTCCATCTCAAGCACGGAGGAGTGGAATGCTTCCTTTTTCAGGGCGTGCCACAGAGCGTTGTGATCGAGCTCGATCATTTTGGGTTCGGTGGCCCCACCGTAAACGATACCGGGCGTACGGCCCGAGATGCGGAGACGGCGGCTCGCACCCGTACCCTGCTTGGCGCGCTCAAAAGCGACTAATTTCATAATTTACTCCTGGAGGAGTCCACCGCGACCAGTGCGACTCCGGTTAAAAAAAGCCCGCGGCACTTTAGTTGTGCCGCGAGCCCGCTTTGGTCTGGATCAGAATAGATTTTCCTGGTCCGAGAACAAACTCATGACGGATTCACCTTTCGCAATGCGCTGAATGGTTTCCGCAAACAAGGGGGCAACGCTCAGTTGCCGGATTTTCCGACAGGCGGCAGCGGCTTCGTTGAGGGGGATGGTGTTGGTTACCACCACCTCGTCCAAGACGTCACCGCTGTTGATGCGCTCAATGGCTGGCCCGGAGAAAATCGGGTGGGTGCAATAGGCATAGACTTTTTTCGCGCCACGCGCCTTCAGGATCTCCGCCGCCTTGACCAAGGTACCCGCAGTGTCGATCATGTCGTCCATGATGACGCAATTGCGGCCGTCCACCTCGCCAATGACATGCATGACCTCGCTCACATTGGCCTTGGGTCGGCGCTTGTCAATGATGGCAAGGTCACAGTGCAACTGTTTGGCCAAGGCCCGTGCACGCACCACGCCGCCGACATCTGGCGAGACGACGATAAGATCATCGTAATTTTTTTGCCTCAGATCGCCCAGCAATACAGGCGAGGCGTAGATGTTGTCGACCGGTATATCAAAAAAGCCCTGGATCTGGTCCGCATGCAGGTCCATGGTCAGCACGCGCGCGACGCCAACGGCCTGCAGCATGTTGGCGACCACCTTGGCCGTGATGGGTACCCGACCCGAGCGTGGTCGCCGGTCTTGCCGTGCATAGCCAAAATAGGGGATAACGGCGCTGATTCGCTCGGCCGACGCGCGCTTGAGCGCGTCGACGATGATCAGCAACTCCATGAGGTTTTCGTTGGTCGGAGCGCAGGTCGACTGTACCACGAACACGTCGCGTGCCCGCACGTTTTGGTTGATTTCGACCGAAACCTCGCCGTCGGAAAAGCGCCCGACCGTGGCCGCCCCCAGGGAGATATTGAGGTGGTTGGCAATGTCGGCGCCCATGCCTGGGTTGGCATTGCCAGTGAACACCATGAAATCAGGGGTGTGGTTTGCCTGCATGGTGGTTTGGGACATCGGTTGACGGTCAGTTGAGGTCATGTTGGCGCTGCAGGCGCATCACTCTAAAATTTTGGCAGGGGAGGAAGGATTCGAACCTTCGCATGCTGGAATCAAAATCCAGTGCCTTAACCAACTTGGCGACTCCCCTACGCAGGTGGTCGGCTATTTGCCACCCACCGTCAATTTTTACGCTGGTGCCCACCCTGCGAGCGGGTGAACTCCCAGATTGCTGCACACTCGCGACTGTATCGATGCCGGCGCGCTTGCCACCTGCAAGGGTTGGTCAAGGTGCGCAAACACCGCGCTGCCCGAGCCGGTCATCCGGCCACTGAGCCCGAGCGACACAAGCCAATCGAGGGCTTGTGTAACGCCTGGACAAAACCTCTGCGCAACCCTCTGCAAGTCATTTCGGCCAAAACCAAAGGGGTTCGCAGAGAAGCCTGAAAGTATAGCAGTGTCGCTGTCTCTTTTGAGTGCTGGGTCCGAGAAAATCGCCTGGGTGGGTAGCCCTGCGGCGGGCTTGGCCACCAAAAAATTTCCGGGCGGTAGCGTGATCGGGGTCATGATGTCGCCTATGCCTTCGACCCAGGCATTGTGGCCACCCAAGAAAAAAGGCACATCGGCTCCCAAGGCCAAGCCGATCGGCAATAGGCGGGCCAGCGGCCAGTTAAGTTGCCACAGGCGATTTAATGCCAGCAGCGTGGTCGCCGCGTCCGATGAGCCGCCGCCCATGCCGGCCTCGGCCGGAATGCGTTTATCAATGCCGATGTGGGCGCCAAGGCCGCACCCGCTGGCAAGCTGCAAGCCGCGTGCGGCTCGCAGCACCAGGTCGTCGGCCGGCAGAATGGCGCCTAAGTCCTCGCGGCTGATCAGCCCGTCGGCCCGAAGGTCCACATGCAGCGTGTCGCACCAGTCGATCAGCATGAAGGCTGACTGCAGCAAGTGGTAGCCATCGGCACGCCGGCCGGTGATGTGCAAAAACAGGTTTAGTTTGGCGGGTGCGCTGAGGTCGTAGAGGCGCTGCATGGCTTTTGGTCGGTTCTTTGTGCCTTTATGGGTCTAGCACCACGCGCAATTCGGCCCTTGGCAAGGGTGAATGGCGGCGCACCGTGATGCGGCCGTTGGGGCGCTGTGATAAGTCGACCTGCCATCCGGCCGCCGCGGCGGTGTCACCGGCCAGCCAGGCAAAAAGGGCAGCGATGGGCAGTTCGGCACCCAAGGTTTGCCGCATCAGCGCCCCGAGCGTGGCGAACTGCCGCACTTCCGCATGGCTGCGCAGGGTGCTGCCCTCAGGCGTCCAGTTCAAGGCTGCCGCGGTGGTGCCCAAGGGTGTGAACAGGGTTAGCGCCCCAGCAGGGGCGCTGCCACTGAGCTCAAATGCGGCGGAGAAGACCTGCACCGGTTCTGATTCGACCCGAATGGCTAACCTGCCGCGCCAAGGCGAAAGTTCAGTGCCATTCATGACCCCAGACTTTGTCGGCGCCGCACACGATGCTATAAATAAAGTAGCAAAAAGGAGAAGCGCAGTCAACCTCAGTGAGGGCCTCACAGCTTCACACGCAGGCGCTTGAGGGTGTCGCGCAAGGTGTCGTTGTCAGGGCTCAGGGCCAAGCCCTCGCGCCAGACGGTCATGGCCTGTTCGCGTCGCCCCATGACCCACATCACCTCGCCCAGGTGGGCAGCAATCTCGGCGTCTGGTCGGGCTTTGTAGGCGCCTTGCAGAATGCGCAATGCCTCGGGCAGGTTACCGCTTTTGAACTCAACCCAACCCAAGCTGTCTGTGATGAACGGGTCGTCCGGGGCGAACTCGAGGGCCTTTTTGATCAACTGGCGCGCTTCGGGCAGACGCAGGTTGCGCTCCGCCAGCGAGTACCCCAGTGCGTTGTAAGCGTGCTGGTAGTCAGGTCTGCTGGCAATGACACCACGCAGCAGGCGTTCCATGTCGTCGAACTTACCGATTTTTTCAGCCATCATGGCCATGTCGTAGGTGAGGTCGGGGTCACCTTGAAAGCGGTTCAGGCTGTCTGAGATCAGGTCGTAGGCAGCCTGGTATAGCTTGGCTTCGCGCAGCAACTGCACCTCAGCGTTGAGCTTGAGGCGCGCCTCGGCGACAGTTTTCTCAGGCTGGCTGCGAATCAGCTGGCGTGCCTCGTTAACCTTGCCCTGGCGTGCCAACATGCCCGCGCGACGCATCTGGGCATTGAGCAGTTCCTCCGGGCTCTCAATGCGCGCCAACCAGGCTTCCGCCTGCGCCATATCATTGCGCTTTTCTGCAATCTGAGCCAGCGAGAGGTAGGCTTGCGCCAACCCGCGGTCGGCCGCGCGAGGCGCAGTGCCGGCAGGGCGGGCGGGTATCAGTGCCACGTAGCGCTTGAAGCAGGTCTCAGCCAGCCCATGCTGGTTGTCGTCCAGCGCCAGGGCGCCACGCATGAGCCAGGCCTCGGCAAGTTCAGGCCGCTCGGTCGTGACCAGGTCGAGCTGGCTGGCGGCTTCCGCGTAGCGACGTCCATCAATCAAAGCGCGGGCGTAGTCCATGCGGACTTCAGGCTGTGGCTTGCCGTCAAGGTATTTTTTCACCAGGGCTTCTGCCGATGGTTGCTTGGCTGTCATCAACGCTAGTGCGAGTAAGGCGGGACCCTCCGCTTTGGCGTCAAGCGCTTGTCCCTTGCGCGCGGCGTCCAGTGCAGCGCCGCCATCGCCGGCCTCCATGCGCAGACGACCAATGGTGGTCCATGCGGCAACGCCGATGGCGGCTGTGCTGAGGTACTCGGCCAGCGCTTGTTCTACCGCTTGGGCTGCACCTTTTTTATCGCTGACACGGGCAAAGTAGCGCGGAATGGCGGTGACCGCGAGGGCCCGGTCCTTGGCCTCGGCATAGGCAATTTCGCGCTTGAGCGGCTCAACAGTCTCGGCCAGTCGGTTCATGCCGATCAGGATCTGAAGCGTATACCGGTTGGCCTCACGCGAGTTGGGCATGGCCTGTCGCCAGGCGCGTGCCGCCTGTAACGCTGAGTCACCGGAGCGGGCCCTGAGCGCGATCTCTATTGCGCGTTGGTACAACCTTGGGTCGCCGGTCTTGCGGGCGGCGTCCAGTATGAGTGAGAACGCGGCTCCCGGCTCTTCACCGTTGGCGTTGAGTTCACCCAGCAGCAATTGGTAAAACAGCGGGCCATCGAGCGCTGAGCTTTGTGCCGGCGACGTGGCTGCCGCTGCCGGCACGCCAGGGGTCTGCGCTTTCGCGCCAAGCGCGGCCAGCAGCAGGGCCAACAGTGTGAAACGTGGGGCAATACGCATCAGACCATAATAATCCATGCCAGCCCTGATTGTTTGTCATGCCCGAATTACCTGAAGTTGAAGTGACCCGCCTGAGCTTTGCCGCACGTATTGCGGGTGCCAGGGTGCTGGAGGCAAGGCTGGGCAAGCCCCTGCGCTGGCCGCTGGGCTGCCCGGTGGCGGCCTTGGCGGGCCGCACGGTGCTCGGTGTGCGCCGGCGCGGCAAGTACCTGTTGCTTGACTTGGACCAGGGTCTGCTGCTGCTGCACCTGGGCATGTCGGGCAGCCTGAACTTTGCCCCCGCCCTGCCGCCGCCCGGCGTCCATGATCATTTTGAGCTGATTACCAACAAGGGCACGCTGCGCCTGCACGACCCGCGCCGTTTTGGGGCTGCGGTCTACGCCCCTGCCGAAGACGACGTGGCGGCCCCAAAACTGTTGGGTCGTCTTGGCATGGAGCCACTGAGCGAAGGCCCCGGTGGCTTCGATCTGGCCACTTTCCAATTGGGTCTCAGAGGCCGACAGACTGTCATCAAGCAAGTGTTGCTGGCCGGCGATCTGGTGGTTGGAGTGGGCAATATTTATGCCTCAGAGGCACTGTTCCTGGCCGGCATCCGGCCCACCTTGCGCGCCGCCAAGTTAAGCCGGCCGCGTGCCGTACGGCTGCACACCGCCATTCGCGAGGTGCTGGCGCGTGCCGTGACCAAGGGCGGCAGCACGCTGCGCGACTTCTCAAGCGCCAGTGGTGAAACGGGTTATTTTCAGCTCGAGGCCATGGTCTACGGGCGCGCGGGTCAGCCCTGCCGGGTCTGTGGCACGCCCATCAAGCTGCTGCGCCAGGGTCAACGCGCCACCTTTTTTTGCCCGCAGTGCCAGAAGCCATGAGCGCCGATTTGGCCGGGCGCGTGGTCCAGTGGCAGCAAGCCCATGGCCGGCACGACCTGCCCTGGCAAAACACACGCGACCCCTACCGCGTCTGGCTGTCAGAAATCATGCTGCAGCAGACCCAGGTGGTCACGGTGCTGGATTACTTTGCCCGGTTCCTTGAACGCTTCCCCGAGGTGGCCGCGCTGGCAGCGGCGCCCCTGGACGATGTGCTGGGCCTGTGGAGTGGCCTGGGTTACTACAGCCGGGCCCGCAACCTGCACCGCTGCGCCCAGGCAGTGATGACCCTGCATGACGGCGCCTTTCCGCGTACGGCCGAGCAACTGCAAACCCTGCCGGGCATTGGCCGCTCCACCGCCGCTGCAGTGGCCTCGTTGTGCTTTGGCGAGCGGGTGGCTATTTTGGACGGCAACGTCAAGCGGGTACTCACCCGGGCGCTGGGCTTCGGGGCCGATCTGGCCAGCGCCACAAATGAGCGGGCACTGTGGGCCCTGGCCGCAGACCTGCTCCCGCAGTCTGATTTGCAGCAGACCATGCCACGCTATACCCAGGGCGTGATGGACCTGGGTGCCACCCTGTGCACCAGCCGTCAGCCCCAGTGCCAGCGCTGCCCGCTGGCCATCATTTGCGTTGCGAAGGCGCAGGGCCAGCCGCTGAGCTACCCCGTCAAAACCCGCAAGCTCAAGCGCAGCACCCAGTCGCTTTGGCTGCTCTGGGCCAGCAGCGCGGATGGTCAGGTCTGGCTGAGCCAGCGTCCAACGCCAGGCGTGTGGGCCGGGCTGTACTGCCTACCTTTGTTTGACAGCTTGGACGCACTCGAGCTGGTGTTGCCTGAGTCCCAGCGCGGCGCCCTGCAGGCCGGCCCGGTGCTGCGTCATGTGCTCACCCACAAGGACCTGCACCTGCACCCGCTTGAATTGCGTTTGCCTCAGGCTGTGGCGCTGGGCCTGGAGGGGGCTTGGGTGAGGGCCGACCAGTGGCCGGCATTGGGCCTGCCGGCGCCCATTCGCAAGTGGCTTAGCCGAAATTGACCTCGTGCTGAGCTCGACTGGCCGACACGCTCAGGCCGAGTCAAGCTCGCGGTGCCGGGTCAACGTGGCCCACTCGCTGGAGAAAGCTTGCGCCAGTTGCTCGACCAGGAACACCGACCGGTGCTGGCCACCGGTGCAGCCAATGGCCACCGTGACGTAACTGCGGTGGTCCCGCGCCAGGCCGACCAGCCAGTGCGCCAGAAAGCGCTGGATGTGGTCCAACATCAGCATGGCCTCAGGTTGCTGATGCAAAAACGCGGCCACCGCCGCATCGCGCCCGGTCTGGTGGCGCAGTGCCGGCTCGTAGTGGGGGTTGGGCAGCATGCGCACGTCAAATACGAAGTCAGCATCGGCCGGAATGCCGCGCTTGTAGGAAAACGATTCAAATACCAGGGTGAGCTGCCCTCCCGGCGCGGTGATCAGTGATTTGACATAGGCCTGCAGCTGCGCGGGCCGGATGATGCTGGTGTCTATGACATGCGCCTGTTCGCGCAGCTTGGCCAAAAGCCCGCGTTCGAGCTCAATGGCCTCCACCAGTACGGGACGCTGGTCTGCTGCGGTGGGCACTGAGTCGGCCTGCGACTGCGACAGGGGGTGTCGGCGCCGGGTCTCAGAGTAACGCCGCACCAAGGTGTCGGTGCTGGCGTCCAAAAACAGGGGTTGCACCACCACACCCTGAGCGCGCAGGGCGGTGAGCTGTTGAGGCAACAGCGGCAGCGAGGTCGCACTGCGTACGTCGACCGCGATCGCCAGGCGGTTGGCATGATGGCTTCTTTCCAGATCGACAAAAGGCAGCAACAGCTCGGGTGGCAGGTTGTCCACACAGTAGTACCCGGCGTCTTCCAGCGCGTGCAGCGCCACGGATTTGCCGGAGCCTGACATACCGGTAATCAGCACCATTTGCATGGCGGCGGGTGCTTCCATCATCTCAGGCCCTGGTTTGCAGCATTTCGCGGGCATGGGCCAGCGTGGTGTCGGACAGGCGCTCGCCGCCCAGCATGCGGGCCACTTCGCCCACCCGCTGCTCACCTTGTACCGGGCTGACCGAGCTCAGTGTGGCGCCACCCGTCAACTGTTTGGCCACCACTAGGTGGTGGTCGGCGCAGGCCGCCACCTGCGGCAGGTGCGTCACCGCCAGAACCTGCCGGTCTTGCCCCAGCTGCTGCATCAGGCGGCCCACGGTCTCAGCCACGGCGCCGCCCACGCCGGCGTCCACCTCGTCAAAAATCAGGGTCTGCGCGGTGCCGAGCTGGCTGGTGGTCACAGCAATGGCCAGCGCCATGCGCGACAGCTCGCCGCCCGAGGCCACCTTGTTGACCGGCCGCGGTGTGCTGCCGGCATGCCCCGCCACCAGAAATCCTACGTCTTCGAGGCCGTGTTGCATGGCCTGGGCCGATGCTGTTAGCGCCACCTCAAACTGGCCACCTTGCATGCCCAGGCCCTGCATGGCCTGGGTGATGGCCCGGGCCAGTTGGGGTGCCGCCTTGGCCCGGGCCTGCGAAATGCGGCGCGCCTCTTGCTGGTAGAGCTGCTGCGCTCGCTGCTCTGCGGCCTCCAGCGTGGCCAGATCGGCAGCGGCGTCCAATTGCTTCAACTCTTGTAGCCATTGCGTCAGCAGGGCGGGCAGATCGGCTGGATCGCGCCGGTAGCGCCGCGCCAGCGACATCCAGAGCGACAGACGCTCGTCGAGCTCGGCCAAGCGCTGCGGGTCCAGCTCGGTGCGGCGCAGGTAGGCACGCAGACTGTGCACAGTGTCTTCCACCTGGGCCAAGCTGGATGCCAAAACCTCTGCCAGCCCTTTAAATACGGGCTCTACCTGCTCCTGTTGTTGTAGCAATTGGCAGGCGTGGTGAAGCGCGTGTACGGCGCTGTGTTCTTCTTCGTCCAGGCTTTGCACCGCGCCGTTGGCGGCGTCTAGCAGGGCCTGCGCGTTGGACAGGCGGCCGTGTTCGGTGTTGAGCTCGTCCCATTCGTCGGCGCCGGGGGCCAGCTTGTCCAGCTCGCCAATCTGCCAGGCCAGGCGCTCGCGCTCGGTTTGCAGCGTGGCCTGCGCCGCTTGCGCCTGGGTCAACGCCGCCTGTGCTTGGCGCCAGCCCTGCCACAGCTGGCTCATGGTTGCCGTGTCCAGACCGGCGTAGGCGTCCAGCAGCCTGCGCACGGCTTCGGGCCGGGTCAGGCTTTGCCAAGCGTGCTGACCGTGAATGTCCAGCAGCTGCTCGCCCAGCTCGCGCAGCTGGGTGGCGGTGGCGGCGCTGCCGTTGATCCAGGCCCGGCTCTTGCCCTGGGTGTCCACAGTGCGGCGCAGCAACAGGCCACCATTGGCGTCAAAACCGGCACCGTCCAGCCAGGCGTCGATGGCGGCGCTGGTGTCAAATTCGGCGCTCACGTCGGTGCGGCTGGCGCCTTCACGGACGGCGCCCACATCGGCGCGGCCGCCGGTGACCAGTTGCAGCGCATCGATCAGGATCGATTTGCCGGCGCCGGTTTCACCGGTCAGCACACTGAAGCCGATAGCCAGCTCTAGTTCGAGCTCGCTCACAATCACAAAATCACGCAGGGCCAGGCGCTTGAGGCTCACGGTCAGACCGCTCCTTCATTCCAGTGCAGTTTTTGTCTCAGGGTGTCGAAGTACGACCAGCCGCGTGGGTGCAGAAACCGTGCGTGGTGCTCGGATCGTGTGACCACAATGCGGTCGCCGTGCAAGAGCGAGGCCAGCGACTGCATGTCGAAATTGGCGCTGGCGTCTTTGCCAGACACCAATTCAATCGCAATTTCCATGGTGTTGGCCAGAACAATAGGCCGGTTAGAGAGCGTGTGCGGCGCAATAGGCACCAGCACCCAGGCAGGAACGGACGGGTGCAACATGGGCCCACCTGCCGACAACGCGTAGGCGGTGGAGCCTGTGGAGGTGGCGATGATCAGTCCGTCGGCACGCTGATTGGCCACAAAATGGCCATCCACCTCGACCCTCAGCTCTACCATTCCCGAGGTGGCGCCGCGGTTCACCACCACGTCGTTCATGGCCAATGCATCAAAAACGCAACGTCCGTCGCGCATCACGCGGGCCTGCATCAGGCTGCGGTGGTCTTCCTCGTATTCGCCGCGCAGCATGGGCGCCAGAGTGGCCGCGAAATTGCCATAGGGGATGTCGGTCATGAAGCCCAGCCTGCCCTGGTTGATGCCGATCAGCGGCACGCCCAGGTGCGCCAGTTGGCGGCCGATGCCCAGCATGGTGCCGTCGCCGCCCACCACCAGCGCCAGGTCACATTGGGCGCCTATGCCCGGCACATCGAGCATGGGGTAACCGGTGATCCCCATGTTGTGTGCCGTGTCGCGCTCAAACATCACCTCGCAGCCCTGGGCATGTAAAAAATGCGCAATGTCCTCCATGGCCTGGCGCGATGACGCGCC